>JANLUX010000411.1:0-19434 GCA_031363705.1 Bacteroidota bacterium | reverse complement strand
TGCATCAATAAGATTATCAATAAATATAAATGGATTGCGGTGAGGGAGTACAGTTTCAATATGCTCTTTTGCAATAAGTGACTTTATCGTGAGCGGTTTTAAGTTTGAAGTTGCTGCGCCTGACATTGTTTTTTCCATTGGATATTTTTTAATTCACTTTAAAATTAAACCTGTTTTTCTTTCAGTGGTAAAAATCAAAATAATTAAACCATTGTTCGGGAGTTGCTTTTACTTTTTTTTCCACTAAAAAAAGTTTAAAGTTTAAAGTCTAAAGTCTAAAGTCTAAAGTTTAAAGTTTAAAGTCTAAAGTCTAAAGTCTAAAGTCTAAAGTTAACTTCTACTAAACACTTCTATATGGAAACACCTATAACAGGTAAAGTAACTTTAAACCTGAAACCTGAAAGTTTAAACTCCCTTATTGCAAAAGAGCATATTGAAACTGTACTCCCTCACCGCAATCCATTTATATTTATTGATAATCTTATTGATGCAAGTACAGTAGAATTCAAAACTGATTTCATTGTTCAGCCGGATAATATCTTTATTAAAAATGATGTATTACAGGAACCTGCTTTAATTGAAAACATCGCACAAACCTGTGCCGCAGGATTTGGTTTTTTAAACAGACAGTCAAATGGCAATGCTACTCTTGGTTTTATTGGAGCTGTTACCAAACTTGAATTATTTAATTTGCCTGTTGTAAACAGTATGATCACAACCAAAGCCTATGTAACTTACCAGTTTCAAAATGTGTTTTTGGTTAAAGGCGAAAATTATTGTAACGATAAAAAATTGCTGGAGTGTGAAATGAAAATTGTAATCACATGAAAGAATTGAAAGTGGAATTAGATATTAATATCCGGTTTAGCGATACTGATGCGATGGGTGTAGTATGGCATGGTAACTATTTGCGTTTTTTTGAAGATGCACGTGAAGCATTTGGAAATAATTTTGGTCTGCGATACCTTGATATGTATAATGAAGGCTACTTTACACCCATTGTAAAATCAGAAATCAACCATAAATCACCTTTGTATTATGGTAATAAGGTAAAGGCAATTGCTTGTTTAATTCCATCAGCTGCAGCCAAACTGATTTTTGAATATGAAATTGTCAACCTCACTAATAACGTTACAAGTGCAACAGGTAGAACCGTGCAGATTTTTTTAAATGCACAGGACAGGACGTTAGAATTGAACAAGCCTGAGTTTATTAAGGATTGGGAAAAAAAAATGAAGCTTAATAATTAATCTATCGGTGAAAATATTTATTGGCGCTGAAAATGCAATTAGTCCATTAGGTAACACAGCTGAAAAAAATTTTCGATCGCTTGTTGACGGAGTTTCCGGAATCCGATTATTTAACGGAGTTGGTTTCAATAAGGAAGATGTGTATTTGTCCAAAACTGATTTTGTGGTTGAAAACAAATTTCAAACACTCATTAAAAATTGCCTTGATCACGTACAATCAAAAATTGATAAACAAATTTTTCTCTCTGAAAAGACTATTCTGATATTTAGCACTACCAAAGGAGATATTGATAAACACCTGGTGGATGCAATTGGAATTTCAGCAAATGCAATACAAAAAGAATATAAACTTTATCATCATCCGTTGACTGTAAGCAATGCATGTACCTCCGGAGTGCAGGCAGTTAATTTAGCTGCAGACCTTATCAATGCAAATTTGTACGACAATGCTATCATAGTTGGTTGTGATGTGATCTCCAATTTTGTTTTGTATGGGTTTCAATCTTTGTTTGCTATCAGTGATGAACCTTGTGCACCTTTCGATGCAAAACGAAAAGGGTTGACGCTGGGTGAAGCTTGTGCAGCATTGGTGATTTCGAAAAATAAACCTGTTTTTCACGATCATCCTGTTGAGTATGTTTCAGGCTCATCTGCAAATGATGCGAACCATATTTCAGGGCCATCAAAAACCGGTGAAGGATTATTTCGTTCGGTAAAGAAAACTTTAGCATCAGGAAAAATTGATGTAAGAGAAATTGATTTTATTTCTGCACACGGCACCGCAACAATTTATAATGACGAAATGGAATCCATCGCATTTGACCGGCTTACAATGGATCAGATTCCACTCAATAGTTTTAAAGGATACCTCGGTCATACCTTGGGCGCTGCAGGAGTATTGGAAACTGTTATGTGCATGCAGACATTAAAAAATAATTTATTGATTAAAAATCTTGGTTTTGATACAGCCGGAACCTCGAAGGAAGTAAATGTTGTGAAAGAAAATAAAAACTCAGAGGTTAATGTTATTCTTAAAACTGCTTCAGGATTTGGTGGAGCAAATGCCTCGTTATTGATAAGAAGGATATGAGCTTTATTACATCTTATTGTAGTATTTCAGTTGACTCCTGTTTTGTAAACGGAAAATTATTTCTGTCTGATAAAAACAACGCGGAGAAAGATTTACTGAAATCACTTTTTAAAAATTTGCAAATTGATTATCCTAAATTTTATAAAATGGATGCGTTATGCAAAGCTGCATTTGTTGGCACTGAGCTTATGAGGAAACAACTAACCAGTATCAATTATTACCGCGATGATGATATTGCATTAATCTTTTCAAATAAAAATTCAAGCGCTGATACCGATATAAAATTTCATAACTCATATACCAGCGAAGCACTACCAAGTCCTGCATTATTTGTGTACACACTTCCAAATATTTTAATGGGAGAAATAGCTATCAGAAATCAATGGTATGGAGAAAATTTATTTTTTATTGCTCCTGATTTTAACGCAGATTTTTTTGAAAATTATATCCGGATAATGTTAGAGAAGAATTCAAAAGCCTGTCTCTGCGGTTGGGTTGATGTGCTTGAAAACAATGTGGATGCTTTCTTGTTTTTTGTTGAACAATCAGACAGTAGTAAATTGAATTTACCTCTCACATCGAAAATATTGGCAAATTTGTATAAAGAAAAAAATAATTAATGGAATCGCTTAAAGAAGATTTAAAAAAACAAATAATAAATCAATTGAACCTGGAAGATGTAAAACCTTCTGATATAAATGATGATGCTCCATTGTTTGGTGATGGCCTTGGTTTGGATTCAATTGATGCATTGGAGCTGATTGTTTTACTGGAGAAGTATCATGGAATCAAAATAACTGATCCTGAAAAAGGGAAACATATATTTGTTTCCATTAATTCGATGGCAGATTATATTGTCAATTCAAAAAAATAGTTTTTCAAACAGAAATGACAGTTTATATAACCGGCATTGGAATAGTTTCGGCAATTGGATTGAATGTGGAAGAAAATTTTAACGCATTAAAATATCACAGTTCCGGAATTGAACCAATAAAATATCTTGCCATCAACAAAGAGATTTTAGCCGGAGAGGTAAAATTATCAGACGAGGAACTTATCAGTAAATACAAAATAAAGACCAGTATTATTTCACGCACCACTTTACTCGGTATTGCAGCAGCAAGAGAAGCGTGGAAAAATAATGAGCACAGTAAAGACATCCGCACCGGTTTAATATCTGCATCTTCCGTGGGTGGAATGGACAGAACAGAAAAATATTTTAAGCATAAACACGAAAGAGCTGATGCTGATATTACAATGCTGTCAACGCATGATACCGGAAATACAACCACAATGATCGCGACAGAGCTGGGATTTTCAGGTTATGTCAATACGCTCTCAACTGCTTGTTCTTCTTCTGCAAATTCACTGATGCTTGGTGCAAGGATGATTGAACAAAACAAACTCGATCGTGTGCTTGTTGGCGGAACCGATGCACTCACAGCATTCACGATTAACGGTTTTAATTCACTCATGATTTATGATAAGGAATGGTGTAAGCCATTTGATGAAAACAGGAATGGATTAAACTTGGGAGAGGGTTCTGCGTTTTTAGTGTTGGAAAATGAAAAGAGCATACACAAAACAAAAAATACTCCTTATTGTTCATTGTCCGGCTGGGCAAATGCAAGTGATGCGTATCATCAAACCGCTTCTTCTCCGGATGGAAAGGGAGCAACTTCAGCTATGCATCAGGCAATTGATAAAGCAAAAATTTTTGCTAACGACATTGACTATGTGAATGCACATGTAACCGGAACAAAAAACAACGACTCATCAGAGTCCGCAGCTTTGATAAATGTTTTTGGTAAAAATATTCCTGCGTTTAGTTCTACAAAATCTTTTACCGGTCATACACTTGCAGCAGCGGGAGCTATTGAAGCTGTTTATTCTGTGTTAGCGATTAAACATAATGTAATATTTCCAAATCTTAATTTCCATCAGGAGATATCAGAAACGAAATTAAAACCGAATGACAGGTTCAGCATTGACCAGAAAATAAATGTTGTACTGTCTAACTCATTTGGCTTTGGCGGAAATAATTCAAGCCTGATTTTTAAAAGATAGGAGATGTATTTTATTTCAGCGGCTTCTTCTATCACTCATCAACCAACATTTAAAAATGATGGGTTTTCGGATCACATTGCAGAATTAAAACCTGGTTCTCAACTACAGACTCCCAACTTCAAAGAATATATTAATCCCACCAACATTCGCAGGATGAGTGAAATTCTTCGCACTGCGATTACATGCAGTTTAGATTGTTTAAGACAAGCACACATTAACCAACCTGATGCAATTATTGTGGGAACAGGATTGGGTTGCCTGAATGAAACTGAAAAATTTTTAAAAAATATTATTCCGAACGAAGGCGAACTGATTTCTCCTACTTCTTTCATTCAATCCACACACAACACTGTGGCAGGACAGATTTCAATTATTCTCGGAAATCATAATTATAATATGACACATACTCAAAATGCACTTTCGTTTGAGCATGCTTTACAGGATGCAGTGTTATGTATAGATGAGGGTAAAGAAAATATTTTGGTTGGAGGTGCTGATGAACACATTGAAATTCTTGATGGCATTGTGGAGGAGTTAGGTTATAAAAATCTCCATCTCACTTCAGGTTCATCATTTTTTGTTTTATCAAAAACAAAAAGTGAACAAGCGCTTGCTAAGATTATTGATGTCACCACTCAGTTCTCCGTTTCGTCAATTGCTGAAACCATTAAAATATTTTTGAATCAGAATAAAATTGATGTAAACAAAATTGATCTGGTGTTGTATTCAAGTATGGATGCACAAAACACAAGTGAATTAAAATCGCTGTTTACAGAAAGTAAAATCATAAATTACCTTAATTACAGCGGAACTTATTTTACCAATGTTGCTCTCGCTTTACATTATGCAGTCGATATGATCTGCTATGGAAAGGATAAGGTGAAAAGAATTTTAATTTGCAACTCCCTTGATAAAAACCAAACTGGATTAATAATAGTTGAAGCGCTTGAAACATAAAACCTTAGTTGTAATTACTTTTATTGCATTGTTGCTTCTCTTTGTTTTTTACAGAGATAGCAATCATTTATTTTTGATGAGCGGAATTGTTATCATTTTATTTTTGAGTTTAACAATTTATGGAGTATTCCAGATCAGGTTCAATTATTTTGTTGACTCAATAAATAAAGGTAAAGGATCTTCTGTTTATCTGAGTTTCGATGATGGACCTGATCCTGAAATAACACCGAAGATTCTTGAAATACTTGAATCGGAAAATATCAAAGCTGCTTTTTTTGTGATTGGCAATAAGGTAGAACTGTATCCTGGTATAGTTAAAGAATTGCATGAGAAAGGACACCTAATTGCGAATCACACTTACAGTCACAGTAATAAAATCGCAATGCTTTCAAAGGAAAAATTAATGAACGATATAAATAAATGTTCAGCAGCTATTGAAAAGGCAATTGGAAAACCTTCTCTGTACTTCAGACCTCCTTATGGTATTACTACACCACGTTACAGAAGTGTATTAAATCAATTAAAATTAACTTCATTTGGCTGGACACTCAGGAGTTTTGATACACTGATGAAAAGCAAAGAGCAATTGATAAACCGTGTGGCAAGACTGATTTCTCCGGGTTCAATTATTCTTTTACATGACAATCGCAAGGTTACGCTGGAGGCATTACCCGGAATTATTTCACATTGTAAAAAAAACGGAATCAAAATTGCTTCCTTCGCAGAATTAACAAGATTGACATCATGAACAGAAAAATTTTTTACCTCCTGTTTTTTATTTTAAACGCACTGTTTGCGAATGCACAGGAGATGAAAACACTTTCAAACAGTGCGGAGTTTTTTAAAAAGCTCAAAACAGTTTCATCCACTACCACATCCATCAAAGCTGATTTTATGGATGAAAAAAATCTTTCTTACTTAAAGGAACCACAAAAATCTGCAGGTCTTTTTTATTACAAGAAAGATGATAAAATAAGATGGGAGCAAAAACAACCATTTGAATACATTATCCTTATCAATGATGATAAGATTAAGATTAAGGAAAACGGAAAGGAGAAAGATGTGACGGCAGCAAAAAGAATGGTGAATAAAATAAAAGAATTATTATTGATGCTTGTTAACGGTTCCTATCTTGACAGTAAGACTTTCACAACTTCTTATTTCGAAAACAAGAATGAGTATATTGTGATGCTGGTTCCTAAGCAGAAAAAAATGAAAAAGTTTTTTGATAAGATACAGATGTCTTTTGCTAAAGAATCTTTACATCTTAATGAGTTGAAATTTTTCGAACATTCAGGCGATAAAAGCACAATGAAGTTTTTTAAGCAGACCTTTAACGAAGAAATAAATGATGAAGTCTTTTCCAAATTCTGATGTATGCTGATAAATGACTTCTTTACCATTTCAGAGATTAATGCTTCTTCAGAAAAATTAATTGCCAATATTGAGCTGAATGCAAAACATAAAATTTTTGATGGACATTTTCCAGATAATCCTGTAACACCCGGTGTGGTTCAATTGCAAATGGTGAAAGAAATTCTCGAGTATCATTTTAAAAAAGATTTGCAATTAAAGACCATCTCAAAATGTAAATTTTTAAACATACTTAATCCTGTAAACACTCCCTCCATCGCAGTAATAATTGATCTGTTAATTGTGGATGGTACCATTAAAGTAAATGCAGTGGGAGAAAAAGAACAAACTGCTTATTTTAAATTCAGTGCAATTTATCAGTGATGGATTTGCATGATATAAATGGCTGCATAATCATCCCGACTTACAATAATGCGAAAACACTCCAATCTGTTCTTGATGGAGTATTGAAATATTCAAAAGGTGATGATGTGATTGTTGTTAATGATGGATCCAATGACCATACTTTAAATATTTTACAACAGTATCACGATAAAATTATATTACTTACCAATCCTGAAAATAAAGGAAAAGGTTTTTCATTAAGAAAAGCATTTGCAGAAGCAATAAATCGTGGTTTTGAAAATGCTATAACCATTGATTCGGATGGTCAGCATTTTCCTGATGATATACCTGTAATGATTGAGAAAGCACATGAAAATCCCGGAGCGTTATTGATGGGAGCACGTGATATGACGCAGGAAGGGGTGCCTAAGAAAAGTTCATTTGGAAATAAATTTTCAAATTTCTGGTTCTGGGTTGAATCGGGTATTCAGCTACCTGATACACAAACAGGATTCCGGTTATACCCTTTAAATCATTTAAAGAAAATAAAATTATTCACTAACAAATTTGAAACAGAGATTGAAGTTATTGTAAAGCTTGCCTGGAAAGGAGTAAAAATAATTCCTGTAAAAGTAAAGGTGCTTTATGATATGGATGAAAGAGTAAGTCATTTCCGTCCGTTTAAAGATTTTACACGCATTAGTATTTTAAGAGTGTACCTGGTGACACTCACCTTGATTTATTATTTGCCAAAACGTCTTTTAAAAAAAAACTTTTTTTCAATTATTAAAAACGAAGCAATTAAACCTGAAGAAAGCAACTTGAAAAAAGCTGCATCAGTTGGCTTCGGGGTTTTTATGGGGATTTTCCCGGTTTGGGGGTTTCAGCTTTTGATTGGAATTCCGCTCTCCATTTTATTCAGGATGAATAAAGTTTTATTTATTGCTGCTGCCCATATCAGCATTCCTCCCATGATTCCTGTAATTATTTATTTAAGTTATTTAACCGGAGGGTTGTTTGTTAAAAATGATTACACTTTCAATTCCATTCATTCTATCACAATGGATTCTATTCATATTTATTTTATTCAATATTTTATTGGAGCAGTTGCGCTGGCGATAGTTGCAGGACTTATTTTTTTTACACTTACATATAGCTTCCTTTTCTTGCTTCGGAATAAAAAGTAGAAGGCGGAATTCAGGAGTTCATAAAAACAAAAACAGGCTTCTGAAAATCAGAAACCTGTCTTGAGGTCGCGAGCAGATTTGAACTGCTGTACAAGGTTTTGCAGACCTCTGCCTAACCGCTCGGCCACGCGACCGTATTTATTCCGCAAACATAAATAATTCCTTTTAGAATTTATGCTCCGGCTATTTGTTGTCTTCTACTTATTGTTGCTATGGAAAGTTTCAATTGAGTGAAAATAATTTAAGTAAAAGCATTTTCACCAGTAACATCCATTCCTGTAATGAGCAAATGTATATCATGTGTGCCCTCATAAGTGATCACACTTTCGAGGTTCATCATGTGACGCATGATGGGGTATTCTCCTGTAATACCCATACCTCCATGTATCTGCCTTGCTTCACGTGCAATATGCAAAGCCATATTTACATTGTTGCGTTTTGCCATGGAGATTTGTGCGGGAGTAGCTCTGTTTTCATTCTTTAAAACACCCAGTCGCCATGCAAGTAATTGTGCTTTGGTGATTTCAGTAATCATCTCCGCTAATTTTTTCTGCTGCAGCTGAAAACCTCCAATTGGTCTGCCGAATTGTATGCGTTCTTTTGAATAGCGCAATGCGGAATCATAACAATCCATTGCAGCACCTATAGCACCCCACGAAATTCCGTAACGGGCAGAATTCAAACATCCCAACGGACCTTTTAATCCTTTCACCTCAGGAAAAATATTTTCTTTAGGCACTTTTACATTATCAAAAACCAATTCACCGGTTGCGCTTGCACGAAGGCTCCATTTGCCATGTGTTTCAGGAGTAGAAAATCCTTCCATACCGCGTTCAACCACCAATCCTCTTATATCACCCGCTTCATCCTTTGCCCACACCACTGCAATCTGTGAATACGGTGCATTACTGATCCACATTTTGCTTCCATTTAAAACCACATAATCCCCTTCATCCTTAAAATTAGTAAGCATTCCACTGGGGTTAGATCCATGATCAGGTTCAGTTAATCCAAAGCAACCCAGCCACTCGCCACTCGCCAGCTTTGGTAAATATTTTTTACGCTGTGCTTCGCTGCCATAAGTATAGATGGGATACATCACCAGCGAGCTTTGTACTGAAGCAGTGGAACGTATGCCTGAATCACCACGCTCAATTTCCTGCATGATCAAACCGTAGCTTATCTGATCTAACCCACCACCGCCATATTCAACAGGAATGTATGGACCAAATGCACCGATCTCAGCCAATCCTTTGATAAGATGTTTGGGAAATTCTGCTCGCTGTGCATATTCTTCTATAATGGGAGATACTTCTTTCTTCACCCAATCACGCACAGAATTGCGGACGAGCTTATGTTCTTCGGTAAGCAATTCATCAAGTTGAAAATAATCGGGTGCCTGAAAACGGTCTTGTGCCATGTTTTTATTTTAAGAGGGGCAAAAGTAGCTAATTGGGTAATTAAGGTAAGGAAATTGTCTAAATGAGAAAGGGAGTTATTACGATAACAGTTTGCTGGTTGAAACAAACACTGATAAATCAGTTCAAGAAAAGTATTTAGATTTTTTTAAAACGCTCTTGCAAGCTGGTGTACTCCGGCATTTTTTTATGCTCACTCCAGAAGTTACAAATGAAATTAATGAGGTTCATAAATTCTACAATGCCAGCAGGTTTTACTATGTACATGCTATTGTTAAAAGCATTCACAAACTCACGATCCTGCTCGCTGCCGGTGCTGCTAAGTACAAATACAGGTATGGCAGCAAAATCTTTTTCTGTTTCTAACCTGGAAAGAAATCTGCGTGCATCCATGCCTCCCACGTTTAAATCAAGGATAATAATGTGAGGGAGATATTCTTCCTTCTGGTACTCATAAAGCATGCGAAGCGCTTCGGTGCAACTGTTAACCGAACTGATGTCGTGCAAAAAATCATGGGTATGAACAGCTTCTTTAATCAGTAACGCATGTTCTTTTACATCTTCAATAATTAAAAAGTGGAGACTCGTTTTATGACGCTTCATAAACTGTATTTACAAATTTAGGAGGAAGGTTAGTCTTATATCACTGATGAATGCAGGAGTTATGAACAAGGATTGTTAACTTTGATAAAGTAAAAAAAGTTTACGATTTTCTGATTGCAGAATGCAGGTGAACGTAAATCAGCACAACAATAAAGATGAGTAAAGATTACTATCGCATTTTAGAGATTTCCAAAAGTGCTTCGATAGAGGAAATAAAAAAATCGTTTCACCGGCTTGCTCTTTTGCATCATCCTGACCGGAATGGAAGTGCTATCAGCGATGAGCAGTTTAAGGAGATTAACGAGGCATATCAATGTCTTTCCAATCAGCGGAAGCGCGAAAATTATGATCTCACAAATGCATGGCATACGGTATATGCTGTTCAGCCGGAGCCCTATATTCATGCTGAAATTTCTGCTGCCTCTGTAAAGCAGAACGAAGAATTTGAAATCACTTATCGTTACATTGGAGAAGGTCGTTTTTTGAGAAAGCCGGAAAGCAAAAGTTTTGTTTTTACTTCTGGTCCTGTAGTCCATCACCGCAATTTTTTATTTGATGACAACGAAGTGCGTGAAACCTCACTTACTTATACTGTAAGTGCAATAAAAACCGGGATCATCACATTTGAACCTGCTTCTATCGAAGTACGTCACAAACGTATTTCTTCTAATAATCTCCACCTGCAGGTTTTTTCAAATGAATGTTATTTTAAAAAAGGTATGATTGCAGGTGATGAACCGTTGCATGTACGCCTTCATAAAGATCAGCTTAGCAGCAGTTCTGTTTATCGAAAAACATATACTTACCATCACACTATACTTATTCCAAGAAGTAATTATGCAGCATTTTATCATCGGATTGGTTCAGTGATGAAAGTGGTTTTTGGTGCATCCGGATTATTGTTACTGGCATTGAAAACCGGTCAACCATTCATTGGTTTTGTGTGTGGCTCGTTAACGGGTGGCATACTGTGTCAACTGATGTACTGGATGAGCGGAGTGCGTTCAAAATATTTTTATGCTTACAAACATCCGCTTGTAATAGAATACCTGGAGCAGGATTATGAATTGGGAAAAGACCCCGCTAATTTTTTTAATAAGCGATACAGTCATTCTAAAATTTATTGGGTTGTTTAAATAAATTTTTTCAGAATAATTTCCTCTAAAATCGTACTTTAGTGGAGTTATAATCCCCTATGCACCGTATAATTGTTTTAGCTTTAATAGTAATTAGTTTTTGTGATCAATTATCTGCACAGTTAAACATACAGTTTCGTTCACAGCTTTCTTATGGTGCAAATAATGAGCTGGCAAATATTGGAGGGTTTGTAGATGCACTTGGCAATGAATATGCATTGGTAGGATGTCAGACAGGGCTCTCAATAGTAAATGTTACCAATCCTGCTGCTCCGGTGCAAAAATTTTTAGTTGCAGGAACTAATTCATTCTGGAGAGAAGTGAAGGTGTGGGGAAGATATGCGTATGTAACCACAGAAGGTTGTTGCAATGGTTTGCAGATTATTGATTTGAGCAATCTTCCGGTTTCAGTAAATTCTAAATACTGGACAGGCACTGGTGCAGTGGCGGGTTTGGTTACAAAACTACATTCTCTACATATAGATAACGGTTATGCATATCTTAACGGATCGCAGATAAATGGTGGCGCATGTCTTATCGTTTCATTAGCTGATCCATGGAATCCTGTATATGTGGGCAATACGCAGCTTTCCTTTTCAGGAAATAGTCGTTATGTACACGATTGTTATGTGAGGAATGACACCTTATGGGGCGCGCACATTTATGGTGGATTTTTTTCAGTGATAAATGTTGCAAATAAGGCAGCCCCTGTTTTGATTACTACGCAATCAACTCCTAATAATTTTACTCATAACGCATGGCTGAATACAAGCGGTGCGCGAACACTTTTTACTACCGATGAAGTGAGTAATTCATTTATGGCTGCTTATGATGTCACCAATACCAGTAACATTACTTTACTTGACAAAGTACAACTCAACCCCGGATCAGGTGCAATTGTACATAACACACATATCAAAAATAATTTTGCAATTGTCTCATGGTATAAAGAGGGTGTGGCAATTGTAGATGTGGCACGACCTGATAATTTAATTATCACAGGTTATTACGACACCTATCCGCAGGGAGCAGGAAATGGTTTCAATGGATGCTGGGGTGTTTATCCTTTTCTTCCTTCCGGGAATTTAGTTGCTTCAGATATTAATAATGGATTGTTTGTACTCACTCCCACTTATGTGCGCGGTTGTTACCTTGAAGGTAATGTACGTAACGAATGTTCAAATATTACAATCCCTAATGTTACCGTAACTATCAACGCGGCAAACATTACAAAGGCATCAAAGATTACAGGAGATTATAAAACAGGAACAGCCGTGGCAGGAACTTACTCAGTTACCTTTTCCAAAAGCGGCTACCAGACTAAAACTATTTCAAATGTTACATTAACCAATGGAGTGGTGAACAATCTGAATGTTACCCTTAAACCGGTTAATGCAGTAAATATCAGCAACGGAGTTGTAACAAATGTTAATTGTAACGGAGCTTCAACCGGAAGCGTGAATGTTACCTCAAATGGCGGATTATTGCCACTTACCTGGCAATGGAGCAATGGAGCATCCACGGAAGATATTTCAGCGGTGGGAGCAGGAATTTATTCTGTTACTGTTACTGATGGAGCCGGGTGTACATCTGCTTCAACTTATAATATTGCACAGCCAAATCCAATTCAAATCAGCTTTACTTCTACTGCTGTAAGCTGCAAAAATGCTAACGATGGAAGCATAACAGCCATTGTTACCGGTGGAGTTAATCCTTACTCATTTAACTGGACAAATCCGGCAGCTCCTACAATGCAATTATCAGCGTTAAGCAAAAAAAATTTTACATCTCCAATAGCTTCTTCGTTAATAGTCAATGATACTTCAACTATTTCTAATTTGTATGCCGGCACCTATAACCTAACCGTTACAGATGCCAATGGTTGTGTTATTTCAACACAGCATACTTTATCCAATCCTGCCAATCCATGTTCAGTATCGTTAAGCTTGAAATTATTTATACAGGGCTTTTATCGTTCACCAAAGTATATGAAAGCTGTGATTAATGCTGCAGGCTCGCCTGGTGTTTGTGATACTATTAAAGTTGAGCTGCATAATCATCAGACGCCTTTTTCAATGCAATACGCAGCGACAACGATTATTGATACGAGCGGTAATTGCCATATTATTTTTCCGGGATCAGTATGGACAAATAGCTATTACATTGTGGTAAAACACCGCAACTCACTTGAAACGTGGTCGAAATTGCCGATGTCATTTGGAGAATTTAATTTTTATGATTTCACAACGGGTACAATTCCATCTGTTAATAATCAGTCCCGAAAAACCGAATAGAATTAAAAAGCTATTATTTCCTATCGCTTAATTATTTTACCGGCAAATAAGTTTTCATGGTTAGCCAAATGATAAAAATAAATTCCGTCACTAAGTCCATTCATATTAATCTGAATTTGATTGCCCTGAAAAAAACTTAAATTTTTTACTTCCATAACTTTTTCCATGTAAGCATTAAAAATTTCAAAATCAAAACCTAATCCGGATTCATTATTAAGAAGTTGAAGAGTTATAATTGAAGTGAAAGGATTAGGGTAAACCAATAATGGAGAATCATTTTCAGTTAAAGATTGCTGCTCCTTCGAAATATCACAACTCATTTTTGCAGTAATTTTTTTTGCAGCTGAATTGGTGCTGCATCCCATGCTGTTAGTAACACGCACCCCGTAACTGGCAGGAGCTGTCAGAGCGTAAGTTTGTTGAATAGCACCGGAAATCAATGCATTATTTTTAAACCAGAGATAAGTGTAACCTGTGCCGCTGTTTGCAGTTAACGAAACAATGTCTCCCGGACACATACTGGATGCAGATGCAGTAATGGTGGCAAGCGGATTTACCTGGGGAATAACTTTAGCGCTGGAGGCCTTGGAGCAGCCATTGCTGTTAGACACTATTACGATATAACTGCCTTTATTGACTGTGTATAAAACCTGATTGGTAGCTCCCGGCATATTTATGTTGTTTCTCTTCCATTGATAGGTGTATCCGATTCCACTGTTGGCTGTTAAGGTTACCATTGAATCCTGGCAAACATCAAACTGATTAGTGATTACAAATGATGCAGAAGGAGAAGCGGTGGATGACACTGATACAGGAGCAGAAGTAGATGAACATCCATTCGCATCTTGTATTGATACAGTATAGTTACCATTGCTTGATGCAGGAAAGGTAGAATTATTTGCATTCAATAATGAAACACCATTTCGATACCATTGAAAATTTGAAACCGGAAAATCACATATTAATGATACGTTGCCATTAACACAATAAGTGAATTGTCCGCTGGAGGTAGTAATTACAGGAATTATTTTTCCATTGGTTATTTTAATTGGATTACTTGTAACCGAAATATTGTTGACATCGCTCATCACTAAAGTGTAAATTCCGTCAGAAGTTGCAATATATTGCGAGCTGTTTGTACCACTGATTGCCAAACCGTTTTGATACCATTGATAGATTTGCCCAATGCGGTTTGTTGAAAGCGTTATTGTGCCAACAGAACACAGCGAACCAGAAATAATTAATGGATTAGAAATTTTAAATTGATAAAAAGAAGGAACACTAATATTCAGATTATTAACCAGCCATGGACCTTGATAAATACTGGTGGTTGAAGCATAGTAAATGCCTGGCAGGTAAGAAATTTTATCTGCATTAGATGAGGCAGAAAGCTGTAGTTTTAATGTATCACTTGCTGAATAACCATTGAGTATTGTTACATTACTGTTTAAATAGATGTAGTCCTTTATATTGTACCCGTTAAACAAGGCAGGCCATACAACAGGCTGATCAAAAATTAGTGAAATTTCAGTGTTAGTGATGTTAGAATAAAATGCTTTTAAAATTCTGGGTGGATCACTGCCTGTTATTAAAGGCTTATTGTAAAAATTATCGCTTATTTGAATGTACAACCGTTGTGCCAATTGGTTATATCCATTGATAGAGAAATGACATCCATCATAATCAGGGATAGCAGCAGTTGTCATTAATATGATATCAGGATAAGAAGAAGGTAAATTCCTTTGCGTTTCTCTTATTTGCTGATGATAAATCATTGATGAACCCGTCATGCATCCGGGTCGTAGCTGTATTACAATAATTTTTGAAAGTGAGGGGTAATCCTGTTTCCAGGCATAATATAATTTTTGAAAGCGGTTTGCATACTGGAATGATGATGTATCAGCATCACTTTCGCCCTGGTACCAGAAAATTCCTTTAACAGCTGTTGTCACTTTTGCTTTATTAGTGCGATACATTAATCGACCATAAACGGTATTAATATCAGCATGATCAATCAATGGTAAATGATCAATAATCCTGGTACCGATTTTTCCTCCGTTAATAAAACAAACTGGAATGCCTGTGGAGTCTGCTATTATTTTTCCTAACCTGTAAGCCCAAACGCCAATACCACAATGATGCGGACCTGTTCCTGCATTTGCTATTCCCCATATAGTGTCTGTCTGGCATTCTAAACTAACCGGACTTTTAGAACCAAATGATCGTACCCAGATATAGGAAGTATCACTTACCAGTACACTGGCTAAAGCAACAGCATTACTTTGACCGGTTACTAAAAAAACATCACCGCTGCATACACTGTCTGCACGAAGAACTTCTGTTGAGTTTCCATTGTACAAATACATGTTAAACCGATAAAAACTTTTTTCTGCATGTATCTGGTAGGAACGGGAAAAGGAAGCTTTACCTCCTGAATAAGTTAAATTTGCTGTTGCGCTATCAAGCACTACTCCGTTTTTGCTCATCGTGAAGATGGCTTTACTATATCCGGAAGCAGTTACTTTCCCTGAAATATTTACCTGCGATGAATCATTGTTTTGCCTTGGATAAAGCTGCAATGTTGACGGACTTTCAGTAAATGATACTTGTGCTAAACCTCTTTCCAGCAGAAGCAGCATTATGGAAATAGCGAGAGATAATTTTTTATTCATATTCCAGGTAGGAAATATTCCTGTTTTGATCAGCAAGTTAAAAAATCATACCAACTTCTGCAACACTAATTCCGTGAATCCACTCCGGAAGAGGGTTTTAACTAAAAAATCCCTTGTTAACTATAACTGTGTAAAAACTTAAAAAATCAGCTCTTGTGTAACAAATATAAGTTTAATCTGGAAGCTTCACTTTGCCTCCGAATTTTTTAAAAGAAATAATTATTTCAAAAGCTGTGTAAATAAAATACATGATTAAAAAATTAACTGCAAATGCGGTGACATGCTCTCTGTCTATAAATCCAAATATCAATAGAATGGTAAGAAATCCAAAAAGCTTAATGCCACTTGCAAGCATATAAAAACGAACAAATTCCTTACTTCCTTTTTTAAAACTTTTTTCATAACCTAAATGTAAAAGAAAGGTGACTCCAAAAAAGAAAATGAGCAATCCTGCATAACCGGAGAAAAAATATTCAGTGGGAATTTTTTCTTGCACTGAATAAAAAACAAATCCCAGCAAAAGGGTTAGTAAAAAGAGTTTTAATAAAAATGACAACAAATTAGATTGCACCGAATGTGGGTTTATTTTTTTTTGGGTAAAAAATCTTTGATCACAAAATAGATGGCAGCAAACACCGAAATGCAGATTAACATCAGTGTGAAAACAGGGAATGAAGTGTTAACATATTTATCAAGCTTGATACCTGCCCATGCTCCTAAAAAAATAGTGGCTCCCATCTGGAACCCCATGACAGAGTAACGTGCAAAATTTTCAAGCGGTTTTTTCCTGGAGGATTCTGTCTTCTGTGGATTTGTCGGCATGCTTAATCTCTTTAATGGCAGGTCCCATGTTGCAGTTGCCGGTAAAGCTCGCCCCAACCTCTACTACAAGTTTTCCGGTGTGAATATCTCCATTGATGCGTGCATGCGATTTTAAGAAAAGCATTTCAGCAACATTGGTTTTACCTTTTACTGATCCGGAAATATCAGCATTCTGACAATGCACATCTCCTTCTACAGATCCTGTGGCGCCAATAACTACTTTACTTTTTGAAGTAACAGAGCCACGTATGATACCATCAATCCTGATATCGCCATTGGATTTTATTTCGCCATCTATTACAGTTCCATTGCTGATAATGTTGATGGAGCCACTGCCAAGCTCGTGCTGAAACGTGCTTACTGCTTTGTTTTTTAATTGCTGAAACATGATGATATTGTTTATTGCCGGCAAAAGTAAGGATAAATTATTCCAATAAAAGTCAGGTGTGTTTACCTCTTAATAATCATTATGAGATTATTTGCGTTTAATGCATTCTTGATTTTTTAGATGGTATTGATAATTAAAATTACACACGCATTTCCCTAAGGAATTTAATTTTGGTTTGATAGGGTAAATGTTACCTTCGGACAAAAAAAATTATAATGAGAATATTTAAAGTTATAATTATCCTGTCAGGAATCCTGATTCATCAGAACTCAAACGCTCAACTCACCATTACAACACATCCACCAAGCCAGGTTGACAGCATTTTACAAAATGTTTTTTTTGGACCAGGAGTTGGTAGTGTAAGCAACGCAACTGTTACAGGAGTGCCAGGTTCTTTTGCAACTTTTACAGGGACATCAAATCTTGGATTTAATAACGGAATAATTCTCAGCACTGACAACGCAAATTATATTCCTAATCCTGCAAGTCAGCAAATAAGCGGCCCATCAACCGGTCCTGGTGATCCGCAATTGCAGACATTATCACCATTTACACTTCAGGATGCTGCAGTGTTAGAATTTGATTTTTCACCTGCAACGGACACTTTAAGATTTACCTATGTTTTTGGATCGGAAGAATATCCTGAGTATGTATGCTCTCAATTTAATGACGTATTTGGATTTTTTATTTCCGGTCAAAATCCTGCAGGAGGAAATTATAATAATTTTAATGCGGCACAAATTCCAGGAACCACACTTCCTGTCTCTATTAACTCGGTAAATCCTGGTTTACCGGGAGCGATTTCCGGTGGAGGTTTTTGTAGCGGACCCACAGAATCATTAGCCTATTCTGCTTTGTATGTAAATAATTTGGCAGATACCAATATTATTTTTGATGGATTAACCACTGTTTTATCTATCACTATTCCAGTGGTGGTTTGCGATAATTATCATATAAAACTTGCTGTAGCTAATTGTTCTGATCCTGTTTTTGATTCAGGAGTATTCCTTCAGGAAAATTCTTTTGGAGGAGCGCCAGCACGTATTCTTTCTCAAAGTGGTCCTGGAGTTATTGCCTTATTGGATACCACCATCTTGAATGTTGGGGTTTCAACACAGTTAACCGCGGCTAAATCAACAGCCTATTTCTGGAGCAATGGAGATACAACACAAACCACTACAGTATCTCAGCAGGGGTCTGTAAGTTTTTATGTGTTTAATCCTTCCAATGGTTGCATTGCATTCTCAGCACCGCGTATGATTTTAGTTGATTCAAGTGTATTTGTGGGTGTTGACGATATCATCAAATCCGATTTAATTGAGATTGCTCCTAATCCCTTCAAGGATGAAATTACGATTCACCTTAATGAAACTTATCCAACCGAATCAATTATCAGGATTCAAACATTGGCTGGTAAATTAATTAGGACGGTGGTGATGCAACCTTTTACAGATAATATCAGTCTTTCGTTACAAGACTTACCCGCAGGGATATACCTGTTTGAAGTGAGTAATCAAGATGGCAACGCGGTTAAAAAAATAGTTCGTGAATAATATTATCTAGTTTAGAGTAGAAAAACATCTGTTAAGCTTGTTTTTTTCCTCTCTTGCTTAATATTAACAAAGTGCTAATAAATTTAAATGTATATTTGAGTTGAAAAATTAATACAAGGAGAAATGAATAAACACTTACAATTATTCCTGTTATTTAGTTTTTTCGCTATTCCGTTTTTCAGCAATGGTCAGGCAATAAATGTAGTTACACAAAGTCCGAGCAATGCTGCTAATGTGGTACTGAATACTTTTTTAGCTCCTTCCGGAGTGATGCCCGGTTCTGTTCAAAATGTAACCTT
>JANLUX010000129.1:0-13732 GCA_031363705.1 Bacteroidota bacterium | reverse complement strand
CCACGGTTTGGTTTTACTTCACCTGTGCTGAAGCCCGGGAAATTATAATGTAACATGAAACGGTTAGTTCCTTCAAACATAGCACCATCTATAATCTGCTCATCCAGTTTGGTTCCGAGTGTAACAGTAGTTAATGATTGTGTTTCACCACGGGTAAATACAGCTGAACCATGTGCAGATGGAAGGTAACCTACTTCGCTCCATATCGGACGGATTTCGTTTGTTTTACGTCCATCCAGACGCATCCCTTCTTCAAGTATTAAATTACGTACAGCATCACGTTCAACATCATGATAATAAATGGCAGCTAATTCTGCTTTTTCAATCAACTCAACTTCATCCATGGTAGCAAGAAATTCATCCAGCACCGCAGCAAATGCTTCTTTACGCTGTTGCTTATTTGGATTACCTTGTTTGGCAACAGCATAAGCTTTATCATAAGTAGCAGCCTTTACTTTTGCACGAAGTTCTTCATCATGAGTTTCATGCGAGTATTCAATTTTAGAAATAGTGCCAATCATAGCAGCAAGTTCTAACTGTGCCTTACACTGATCTTTAATCGCATCATGACCCACCTTAATCGCTTCTGCCATTTCTACCTCACTCACTTCTTTCATTTCACCTTCTACCATTAAGATATCAGCAGCTGTACCGGCTACAATCAGGTCAATATCGGCACGTTCAATATCCTGAATGGTAGGATTAACAATGTGCTTTCCATCAATACGTGCAACACGTACTTCTGAAATAGGTCCGTTAAATGGAATATTGCTGATGGTAAGAGCAGCAGAAGCAGCCAATGCAGCAAGACAATCAGGCATGATGGTCTTGTCAGCAGAAATCATCTGAATCATCACCTGAGTGTCAGCATGATAATCGCTCGGAAAAATCGGGCGCAATGCACGATCCACTAATCTTGAAATAAGAATTTCATATTCTGATAAACGTGCTTCGCGTTTAAAAAATCCTCCAGGAAAGCGACCTGCAGCAGCATATTTTTCCTGGTAATCAACTGTGAGTGGTAAAAAATCAACTCCCTCTTTTGCTGTGGGAGATGTAACTACTGTTGCAAGCAACATACAATCACCCATACGAACCACAACTGATCCATGGGCTTGTTTGGCAAGTTTGCCTGTTTCCAGACTGATTGTGCGACCGTCACTAAGGCTAAAAGTTTTTATTATTGGTTTTGGTGCTGACATTTTTGATATTTTTTTAAGATGTTATTAAAGTAAAAAAGGCAATTCTAAATTGCCTTCTTCACTGTTTTTAATTTGATAAATTATTTTCTGATTCCCAGTTCGGCAATGATCGTCCTGTAACGGTTGATCTCTGTTTTATGGAGATAGTCAAGGAGACTTCTGCGCTTTCCTACCAGTTTAATAAGCGAACGCTGGGTTGAAAAATCCTTCTTAGCATCCTTTAAATGGTCTGTTAAGCTATTGATTCGCTCAGTAAACATTGCTATCTGTGCTTCTGAGGAGCCAGTATTCGTTTCTGTTTTACCGTACTTTTTAAAGTAATCTTTCTTTTTTTCCGCTGTTAATTGCATGAGTAATAGGAATATTTATATTTTTTAAGGAAGGCAAAAGTAAGTAAATTTTAGAAAGAAATGATGGAACCTGAATTTAATTTTCGAAAAATAGAAGCAACTGGGCCAGTCTTTGTTTCAGCTCTGTTCGTTTTACAATAAAATCAAGAAAACCGTGCTCCTGAACAAATTCTGCAGTTTGAAATCCCTTGGGTAAATCTTTTCCAATAGTTTCTTTTACCACACGAGGACCGGCAAAGCCAATCAATGCTTCAGGTTCTGCAATGTTCAGATCACCCAGCATAGCATAAGATGCTGTTACACCACCGGTTGTCGGGTCGGTCATTAATGATATATAAGGGATTTTTGCCTCTGATAACTGGGTGAGTTTGGCTGAGGTTTTTGCCATTTGCATCAATGAAAAAGCTGCTTCCATCATACGTGCTCCGCCTGATTTTGAAATTATTAATAAAGGTGTTTTGTTTTTAATGGAATGATCAATTGCCCGTGCAATTTTCTCACCCATCACTGATCCCATTGATCCACCGATAAACTTAAAATCCATACAGGCAATGGTGATCGGATGTCCTTCCAGTTTACCTGTAGCTGTTCTTATGGCATCTTTTAAACCGGTCTTTTTTTGTGAATCAATAATCCGGTCGCTGTATTTTTTGGTGTCCACAAAACCTAATGGATCAGCTGACATTAAATTAGCATTGAATTCTTCAAACTTATTATCGTCAAAAAGTATGGAGAAATATTCTGCTGAACCAATGCGCTCATGATAACCACATTTTACACATATCCACAAATTATCTTCATGCTCCTTTGAAGGAATGATTGATTTGCACGAAGGACATTTATACCATAACCCTTCAGGAGTTTCTTTCTTTTCGCCTGTGGTGGTGGTGATACCAGATTTAACACGTTTAAACCAACTCATTTCAGATTTGATGATTTGATGATTTGATGATTTTCGATAGCAGTTAATTTTCATTACCAAATTATCAAATCATCAAATTACCAAATCAAGCTATGGTGATTTCTTTTTCTAAATAAACATCCTGTATTGCATTTAACATTGCAATTCCATCTTTAAATGGTTTTTGAAATGCTTTGCGTCCGGAAATTAATCCTTGTCCGCCTGCACGTTTATTGATTACTGCGGTTGTTACTGCTTCAGTCATATCTGATGCACCTTTTGATTCTCCTCCTGAATTAATTAATCCTGCACGGCCCATGTAACAATTGGCAACCTGGTAACGACATAGATCTATCGGATGATCAGTAGTTAATTTCTCATAAACATCTTTATGCGTTTTGCCGAAATTAATTGCTGTATATCCTCCGTTATTTGTTGGAAGTTTTTGTTTGATAATGTCAGCCTGTATAGTAACTCCGAGATGATTTGCCTGTGCAGTTAAATCAGCCGATGTGTGATAATCATTACCATCTTTTTTAAAGGCATTGTTACGGGTGTAACACCAAAGCACTGTGGCCATTCCTAATTTATGAGCTTGTGCAAATGCTTCTGCCACTTCCACTATCTGTCTTCCTGATTCTGCCGATCCAAAATAAATAGTTGCACCCACAGCAGCAGCACCCATATTCCATGCTTCTTCTATTGTGCCAAACATAATCTGGTCAAACTTATTAGGATAAGTAAGAAACTCATTGTGATTAATTTTTACAATGAAAGGGATTTTATGTGCATACTTACGTGACACAGATGCAAGCACTCCATAAGTTGAAGCAACTGCATTACAGCCACCTTCAATCGCAAGTTTTACAATGTTTTCAGGATCGAAGAACATTGGATTGGGAGCAAAGGATGCGCCTGCACTGTGTTCAATTCCCTGGTCAACAGGTAAAATGGATACATAACCTGTTCCACTTAACCTGCCGTGATTATAAATGGATTGCAAATTACGCAGTACGTTATTATTACGATTGGTTGGGATAAACATCCGGTCAACAAAATCAGTACCCGGAATATGCAATTGATCTTTGCTAACGGTTTTGCATTGGTGATTCAATAACGAATCAGCTTGTGTACCCAATAGTTCTTTGATTTTACTAAGGCTCATATTATAAGGAAAGTAATTTTTTTAAGAGGGACAAAACTAACTATTTATTTGAAAAATCATTTAAGTAAAGAGCATGCCCTTTGCCCGAACCTGATGCATCTTCTCTTTAGCTAAATTTGGAATCTCAAAAAAATCTTAATTCATAATCCAAATCTGAATTCCCCTTGCAACGTATTGCTCTCTTTCCCGGTTCATTTGATCCATTCACTATTGGTCATGTTGACATCTTACATCGTTCATTAAATTTATTTGACAAGATAGTGGTGGGTGTCGGTAACAATTCCAACAAACAAACAATGTTCACCATTGACCAGCGAATGAAATGGATTAAAGATTCTTTAAAAGATTTATCCACCGTTGAAGTCCAATCTTATGATAAGCTCACAGTGGATTTTGCAAAAAAAATAGGAGCACAGTTTATTTTACGCGGATTGAGAACCTCTACTGATTTTCAATTTGAAAAAGCAATTGCACAAATGAACACGTTAATGGATGCAAAAATTGAAACCATTTTTATTCTTTCATCACCTGAGTATGCACCGGTATCATCAACAATTGTTAGGGATATTATTAAGAATGGGGGAGATGTGAGCAGGTTTGTTGCAAGTGGAGTAAAATTATAAATCAGTTGGACGGTGTGCTGCCCGCTTTCGCTGAATGCAGCCAACCACTCTCAGGTAAGTCGTTAAATAGCTTTTTAGCATCATAAGCTTTAGCATACTTATTAGCTATTTGTAAATAATAAATTCCGCTCCCCAACAAAAAGCAAAAGGAAATAATTCCGGTTAACTCAAATAATTTTTCATTAAGATATTTTGATTTAATAAACTCACCTGTTCTGTAAAAAAGAAATCCTGTAATTATACAAATGAAAAATGCAATGGATGTCCATGCGCGTGAAGGACCGTAATCGCCCATCAAATAAACAACAGGAAGTGTATTAATATAGGAGAGTATAAATATCGCGATAAACCCTTTTGCATACAGTGACCAGATTTTAAATTTCTTTTTTTCATCTGCATTTATATATCCCAAATAAAAAAAAGGCATGCTGAATAATATAAATGGAATAATATGTTTGGGAAAATGCCAGGCTAAAATTTTAAGTGAATAATAAAAACTTTTGAGTGATGATGCAATAAAAGATGTTTGTGGTAATGCATTGCTTCTTGCTATATGTCCTGTTCCATTAAAGGCAATTAAAAATGAAAGTAGTATTGAAAAGGATAATAACACAAGTGCATTTTTAGAAATCTGAAACGCTTTTAATTTATTATTGAAAACCAAAATAAGTGAAGTGATAAATATTATTGTAATGACAAAAGGCTCACTTGCTCCACCAATATAAATACCACAAAAACACAGCATAAAATAATCAAGTGCCGTTAACTTTTCTCTTTTTAAAACAATACTGGTTGCTAAACATAAAAAACCAATGTTCCATAAATACATAGTTGTTGAGTTAATCCAAAACCATGTATCAGGAATATTAAATGTGCTGAAGAAAAAATAAATGCAGAATAATATGCTGTATAAAAATTTTTGGTTTTTGCTTAGTTTAATATTTATCCTCTTTAATAAAACATAAAAACATGAGATCATAAAAAATAAAGTGAGCCAGTTAAAAATAAAAACGGGCACTCCTTTATTGATAAACCAATACCAGACATTCAGCCATGCAATTGCAATCCATCTTGTGTTCCATGAATAATAATGTGCAAGTGTTGCCTGCCATATACCTTTTTGTTTAACAGTTTCAAGAAATAAAAAATCATCTTCAGCCAGGCGGTTGAAATAAGAAACACTAAAAAAAATAACGGTAAAAAGCAATGCATTAATGAACCAGATTTTTTCAATTCGGTTCATCAACTGGCAGGTTGTTCTTTTATATGGTCTTGCCTGAAAGTAATTTTAAATGTTGTTCCTTTATTCACTTCGCTGTCAACTTCAATTCTGCCTTCTTTTTCTTCAATTAATTTTTTAATCATATACAATCCTATTCCGGTTCCTTCCACATGATTATGAAAGCGCTTAAAGAGATTAAATAATTTGTCTTTGTTTCGTTGCATGTCAATGCCGAGTCCGTTATCACTCACTTCAAGAATAATGGAAACGTATTCTTTATGTGTTTTAATTTTTATTACAGGTGGTTTGCCCGGCACATTATATTTTAAAGAGTTACTTATTAGATTGTAAATAATACTTTTCAATCCTGGTTTTGAATAATATATTTCAGGTTGTTGTAAGTCAAGGTCAATATGTCCTTGTGAAGTACGTATAATCTGGCTGTTTTCCTGTATCACTTCATTAATAATATCTTTAAATAAAAGCTTTTCCTCAATTCCGTAAGGATTTTGCTGCAGCTTTATTATGTCAGTGATATTATCAATGCTTTGCTTCACCCTGAGAATGGATGAATCAAGTCTGTCAATTATTCCTTTAATCTCTGCATTGGGTGTCACTAATTCTTCTTTTAACACATGCAATAATCCTTCAATATTATTAATGGGTGATTTAAGATTATGAGATGCAGCATACACAAAATTGTCAATATCATCATTAAGCTTTTTTAAATGCAGATTGCTTTGTTCAAGATCTTCTGTACGTTCTTTAATAATTTTTTCAAACTGCCGTGGTGTGTGAAGACTTAAAGCTGCTGGTAAAACTTTTATCATACCACGCACTGCTATAATGGCAATGATGGCATTAATGGTTAATACCAAAGCATTTAACCGGAATGCAGGATACCAGAATATCATTGCATCCACCAGGTGCGATGTGCCGCTTGCTAGCAGAAATAAAATAAACAACCAGAAGATGCGCACAAACGGTAAATCTTCTCTTCTTTTATGAATGAACACATAAAGTATAAATGGAATTGCAAAATAAGATGCCCATATTAACAACTCGGCAATGATATAAAGCCAGCCATGGAATTGGCTCCAGGTACCATGTTGCCAACGCGGATTCCAGTCGCTGGTATTGAATAAATGTTTGAAGAAATAAATAATCTCGTCCATTGCCTTGGTGTTTTTGAGTAATGGTAATCATGTAAACATAATCAAAAACTAAAATTATTTTTGCCTTTTAAAAAAAAGATATGCCCGTAAAAATTAACGCTGTTGATCTTTATATTATTAAGTCGGCTGACTTTGCCAAACCCATTTTAGAGCATTTTCGATACCTGGTTCATAAAGCCTGTCTGCAAGTGGAGGAGAAGATAAAATGGAGCTTTCCGCATTTTGATTATAATGGCAATATGATGTGCAGCATGGCTGCTTTTAAGCAACATTGTGCAATTGGTTTCTGGAAAGCATCACTGATGAACGATAAGCATAAGCTTTTTAATGCAGAAGATGCCATGGGACATCTTGGAAAAATTATCTCATTGAAAGATTTGCCGGCTGATAAATTATTGCTTCAATACATTAAAGAAGCAATGAAACTGAATGACGATGATGTAAAGCTTCCGGCAAGAAAGAAAACAACATCTGATCAAGTGGAAACACCTGATTATTTTCTGGCGGCTTTAAAGAAAAATAAAACCGCGTTTAAAAACTTTGAAACATTTAGCCCCTCTCATAAAAAAGAATATAATGAATGGATAACAGAAGCCAAAACAGAAGCCACCCGTAATAAACGTATACAACAGGCAACTGAATGGATTGCTGAACGAAAAAGCCGAAACTGGAAGTATGCTCGTAAATAAATTAGTTCCACATCTTTTCTGGCATAAATTTTTTATAAATAAATAACTGTAAAGAGATCTCAATACATAGCAGGTAAGCTGCTTGATAAATTTGTGAGACACATTACAAAACAGTCCCGGTCCGGACTGTTTTTTTATTCTTTTCCTTAAGAGCCTGTTTAAATTTTATAAAATGCTGCATTTGTACGAAAAAATACCCATAGCCCCTAAAGGGGAATATTCACGCGCAACAGTTCACCTTTAGAGGTTTGAGGTAAAACGAGTGAAATTTATCTATTCAATAAAATTTAAACATGCACTAATATTTCTTTACAATAAAATTATCATTGTAAGATCACTTACTTTGCATCCTCTCACTCACGCTTTGTCAGCAATTAACTTATTACTTCCATTTCAACTATCTTCATCACCATGATCGTTTACATAATTGCGCTCATTGTTTTTGGTATCGCATTGCTGGTGCTTGAAATTCTCATCATTCCCGGTCTCATTGCGGGTATTATTGGCGCATTGTTTATTTTGTTTGCACTCAGTTGTGTGTTCACTCAGTATGGAAGCGAGGCTGGTATTTATGCAAGCCTTGCTACCGGCATTGCCACCACATTTATTATTTATATAGCATTGCGTTCAAAAGTGTGGAAACGGTTCAGCCTCACCACAAGCCTGCGTGATAACAGAATGAATGTGCTGGATAATACGGATATAAACATTGGCGATACAGCCATCACCTTATCAGCTCTGCGCCCAATGGGCACTGTGATGATTGGTGACAAAAAAATGGAAGCACAAACCAATGGCGAACTCATAGCTGCCAACTCGGAAGTCATCATCATAAACATCCTCCCTGATAAAGTAATTGTAAAAGCAAAATCATAAACAAATCATTCATAAAAACTTAAATCGTAAATAAATATGCAACTACCCATCACCATTCTCATTGTAATCGGAGCCCTCATTTTTCTTTTTATGTTCCTTTATTTTATACCCGTCAATCTCTGGATAACGGCAGTATTCAGTAATGTAAAAATCAGCATCATGAATTTAATACTGATGCGGCTGCGCAAAGTGCCGCCTTCCATTGTTGTTAATGCAATGATTACTTCTACCAAGGCGGGGTTAAATGTTACTACCAATGATGTGGAAACCCATTACCTTGCCGGTGGTAACGTAAACAATGTTATCAAAGCATTGATATCTGCCGATAAGGCAAATATTCCCCTCACATTTAAAATGGCAACCGCTATTGACCTTGCCGGTCGTGATGTGGCTGATGCAGTGCAGCTCTCTGTTAATCCCCGTGTTATTGACACACCACCTGTTTCGGCAGTGGCAAAAAATGGTATTCAGCTTGTGGTGCGTGCACGTGTTACTGTGCGCACTAATATTAACCAGCTGGTGGGTGGCGCAGGTGAAGAAACCATCCTTGCCAGAGTAGGTGAGGGTATTGTTACCACAATTGGTTCTGCCCATGATCATAAAACAGTGTTGGAAAATCCTGATCAGATATCCAAAACCGTATTGAATAAAGGACTGGATGCAGGTACAGCATTCGAAATTCTCTCTATTGACATTGCTGATATTGATGTGGGCGAAAACATTGGCGCCAAACTGCAGACTGAACAGGCAAGCGCTGATTTAAAAGTTGCACAGGCAAAAGCCGAAGAGCGCAGAGCAATGGCAGTAGCTTTAGAGCAAGAGATGAAAGCCAAAACACAGGAAGCAATGGCAAAGGTTAAAGAGGCAGAAGCCCAACTTCCATTAGCCATGGCAGAAGCATTTAAGAATGGCAACCTGGGAGTGATGGATTATTATAAGATGCAGAATGTGCAAGCCGATACTCAAATGAGAGAAACGATTGCCAAACCGGATAAGGATAAAAAGTAGCTTAATATGTAGAAAGTAGATAGTAGAAAGTAGATAGGGTGCCGCCCTGCCTACTTTCTACTTTCTACTGTTTCATTTAAAAGATATATTTTTGCCGCGTTAATCACGGATCAAACCGTTTGATAAATGGTTGCGTAGCTTAACTGAATAGAGCATCTGACTACGGATCAGAAGGTTGGGGGTTTGAATCCCTTCGCGACCACTTCAATAACTAAGCCCGGGTAAATGAAATCTTTACCCGGGCTTTTTTATTTACACATTGATAAAATGAAATAGCATAAAAAAAAGAAGCTGTCCTTTTTTGAAGGGCAGCTTCTTTTCTGGTTGATTGCACTTTTATTTGTTTACCTCTGCAATAGCACCTTTTATATTAATTAACCTTGACAGGTCCAGCGCTTTTTCTACTTCATTTCTAAAGGTTACTAACCACACTGGCTGACCGTTGTTGTAATCTCTCAAAATCAAATTGCTTCCATCTGCGCCTTTGTAAGTGGTTTGCACCATCGGATGTGCTTCACCATCTATAGCACTGGCTGTGATTGGTTGAGAGATGGCAAAAAACTTCATGCATAAATAATTTATTGTATTTAATGTTGCCAATGATACTTTAAAAGTGCGGGGGCCTTTAATGTTTACATTTTTTCTTCCCTCATAAGTGGCAATTCCATTTGAATTAACAGTTATTGAATAATCTGGTAAAGAAGTGTTTGCTGCATAATGATCAATTTTTATTGAAACGAATATAAATTTAAGCATGATAGGATTAATTACACGTTCACTCACAATAGCAGTTTGAGGTTTGCCTGATAGCAATGGCTTGTCAGTTGGTTTTTTTGTTCTGTCATTTACAGTTGCTGTTTCAGCATTGCTTAGCAGCGATGGTTTTACAGCCGGATTTTTTGTTCTTTCATTTACTGTAGCAGTTTGAGGATTTGCAAGTTCTTCTTTCTGGCAACTTATTAATGTTAACGAAGCAGTTGCTGATAACAATAAGCAAGTGATAGCATTTGCAAATGGGCGGGATAATGATTTAGATGTTTTCATTTTGTTTGTTTTTTTAAATTGTTTAATTTTTTTTGTGAATTGATGATCCAAAAATATATTCACAGGCAGCCAACTGTTAGCGCAATTGAGTAAAGTGCTGTAACGGTTGAGTGATTGGCTCCAATTGGAAAGCAAAATGAAAATTAATGGAATAAGATTGAAGAGTTAAATACGATTGTTATTACCGTATCAAAATACTTCTCTGATAAAAATTAATTTTCAGCTTGTAAAAAAATAATCTGCAAATAGAAGATTACTACAAATGCGCAAACTGTTTTAAAAAATCCTCCTTTCGGTTACGTGCCACAGTTATATCAGCGCCATTATTCATTACCACATATCCGGCATTGCCTTTCACGTATTTTTTAATATGATGCATGTTTATCAGGTGTGAATTATGGATTCTGTAAAAATTATTTCCATGCAGTAATCCTTCAATATCTTTTAAAGTTTTTGTCACCACCATTTTCTCACCCGTTTTTAAAAATAAAGTAGTGTAATTGCTGTCACTCTCGCAGTGTATAATATCAATCACATTCACAAATGTTAATCCCTCCATTGATGGCAATGCTACATGATTAACAGGTCTTCTGCTGCCATCCAGGTGTTGAAAAAGCGTTTTAAACTGTTTGTTTAAGTTTTTATGCTGCTTGTGTTCCATTTTTTCAATTGCTGCTTTCAGCTCATGAGGCATCACCGGTTTCAATAGGTAATCAAGCGCACTGTATCTGATGGCTTCAATTGAATATTTATCAAATGCCGTAGTAAAAATTATTTCAAAGTCAGGTTGTTTTATTTCCTGCAGCATTTCAAAGCCTGTCATCCCCGGCATCTCCACATCCAGTATAACCAGGTCAGGATCATATTTCTTAATCGCTTTGATTCCCTCCTTGCCCGAATTGCAAACAGCCACCACCTTTACATCTGCATTGGTTTGCTGCAGCATATCCTGCAACACTTCAGTGCAAAACTCCTGGTCATCTATAAGTATTGTATTCAGCATATCGTTGGTAGGGGTTTAAAATTTATCATAGTATGCTTGCGAAAGTAATTGAATTTTTTATAAATAATCAGGATAGAGTAAAGCCCTGCTTATAACAATTGCGCTCACTGAAATGCACGATCTTATCAAATGCATAGCTGCGCCTCTTTTAGGTGATCAAACCGATATGTTTTTGCACTTTACCGATAATAAGTCAAAATAATTTCAGATCGATAGCTTAAAAATCTTTAATTTGCGTTCCCGAAACATTATTAATTTGTTAAATCCTAAAATCTTAAGATGAAAAAACAATTACTTACGCTCATTTTATTAATTAATGCCTGTCTTCTGCTCAATGCAAATTCTGCCAAATCCCAGGTAATTATCAATGAATTCTCTTGTTCTAATCTCACCCAATACATTGACAATCATAGTGATTATAATGACTGGATTGAACTTTATAATGCAGGTGCCACCGCTGTAAATCTTGGAGGTTATTATTTAAGTGACGATTCATTAAACAATACCAAATGGCAAATGCCCTCCACTATCAGTATAGGAGCAAATGCTTATATCAGGATATGGGCATCAGGCAGAAATGAAGTAGTGGGTACCTCTTATCATACCAACTTCACACTCAAGCAAACTAAAAACAATCATGAATGGGTAGTATTATCTGACCCCTCCGGAATCCGGATTGACGAAATCGAGATTAGCAGAAAAACACAGCTTGGTCATTCCTTTGGCAGAGTACCTAATGCAGGCAGTGCATGGGCACTATATACTTCGCCCACGCCTGGTACTTCCAACAATCCATCATATCCTTATCTTGCTTACGCAAAAAAACCTGTTTTTAGCTGGGCTGCCGGATTTTATGCTTTTAACTTAACAGTAGCCATCACTACCACTGAGCCCAGTTCAGTCATACATTATACCATTGATGGAACAATACCTAATTCTTCATCGCCCGTATATACCACTCCTGTTGCTATTACTGCAACCACCATTTTAAAAGCTATTACCATTAGCGCTAATACTGATATTTTACCCAGCTTTATTGAATACAATACCTATTTCATCAATGTGTCACACACCTTACCGGTAGTATCTATTTCCGGGTCCACTCTTACCCAACTTGCAAATGGTACTGGTAGCCTTATTCCTTTTGGCTCCTTTGAATATTTTAATGCAGCCCAGCAACGCACTGCGAATACTTATGGTGAGTTTAACCGTCATGGGCAGGATTCGTGGGCAAATAGTCAACGAAGCCTCGACTTTGTATCACGTGATGAAATGGGTTACAATCATTCTATAGAGGAAGTGCTGTTTAACACATCTCCCAGAGATAATTACCAGCGTGTAATCCTAAGAGCTTCCGGTGATGATAATTATCCTGCTGATCATAATACCCAGAATTTAGGAAGTGCACATGTTAGAGATGCTTATGTTCATCATCTGGCTTTGCTCGGAGGGTTAGATATTGATACCCGCAGGATGACCAAATGTGTAGTGTACCTTAATGGTGCTTATTGGGGAGTGTATGATATCAGAGATAACCCCGATGACCATGATAATACAGAATATTATTATGGACAAGATAAATATCACCTTCAATATATTGAAACGTGGGGTAACACCTGGGCACAGTATGGAGGTCCTCAGGCATTAAGTGACTGGCAAAGTTTGCATAATTACATTTTAGCGAATAACATGACGGTGCCTGCAAACTTTCAATATGTTTCTGACCGTTTGGATGTAAATAGCCTGGTGGATTATGTGCTCACTAATATGTTTACTGTTTGCTCTGATTGGCTGAACTGGAACACTGCCTGGTGGCGTGGAACTGACAGCACCGGCACACATCTTAAATGGGGTTATGCACTTTGGGATAACGATGCCACATTCGGGCATTATATTAATTATACCGGTATTCCAAATACTTCTCCCACTGCGGAGCCCTGTGATCCTGAAGGTATTGTTTTTTCTTATCCAAAGGATCATATTACAGTATTGAATAAGCTCCGTCAGAATCCTGCGTTCAATCAATACTATATTTCGCGCCAGCTCGATTTATGGAACACTGTATTCAGTTGTGATAATATGATTCCTATGCTGGATAGTATAGTTGCAGTGATAGATCCTGAAATGACACAACATGCTCTACGTTGGAATGGAACATATTCAGAGTGGCAAACCAATGTGCAAATACTTCGTGATTTTATCAATCAGCGCTGTACAGCACTTGTGCCTGGCTGGATCAGTTGTTATAACCTTAATGGTCCTTATAATTTAACTGTAAATGCTGATCCTGTGGGAGCAGGAGTTGTAAAGCTAAATTCATTAACGCATACTCAATTACCCTGGACAGGTACTTATTTCGGTGGTATGGATATGAAGCTCGAGGGCATAGCCAATCAGGGTTTTCAATTTGTTAGCTGGACTGCCGACAGCTCTGTTTTCACTCCATCTTCCACTTCTGCAATAGCTAATGTTAA
>JANLUX010000397.1:0-14591 GCA_031363705.1 Bacteroidota bacterium | reverse complement strand
CTACTGCCAGCCATTCGTATATTCGTAAAGATTCGTAATTCGTTGATGTAATTAATTTCGTATTCGTAGATATATTCCTATTTTCTACATTTACCCCATACCTATAAAAATCTTATTCTACTTATGGCTTATCAATTCCAGGATGCAACGATTGTAAAAATTATTGACGAGAACGAAGTAGTAAAACGTTACTTCATAAAAGTGCCGGATGAAGTTCCGTTCTCTTTCAAAGCCGGTCAATTCATCATGCTTGATTTACCGATTGATTCAAAATATACTAACCGAAGTTATTCCATTGCATCTGCACCAACCAATGATAATATTTTCGAATTGTGTATTGTAATCAATCCAAAAGGATTAGGCACACCTTATATGTTTGAAAATTTTAAAGAAGGTACAACGGTAAAAATATCAAAAGTGCTTGGTAAGTTTGTGTTGCCTGACCCTATCGAACACGACATTTGTTTCATCTGTACCGGCACAGGCATTGCTCCTTTACGAGCTCAGGCAATTGACATCTTCAACAAAAATCTTCCTCATAAAAATATTTATATGGTGTTTGGCAATCGCTGGACAAAAGATATTATTTACCGAAAGGAGATGGAAGACCTTGCTGCCCAACATCCTGAATTCAAATTTATACCGGTACTGTCACGTGATAATGACGACTGGACAGGGCGCATAGGATATGTGCATCCCATTTATGAAGAGATATTTGCTGATAAGCGTCCCGCTTATTTTTACATCTGCGGATGGGCTGATATGTTAAAGGAAGCACGTCAACGATTGGAAGCAATGGGCTATGATAAAAAAATGGTGAAGTTTGAATCCTACGACTAAATCAATCTGGTTATTTGATTATATGCTAATTAGTAAATGGTGTCTGTCACTTCTATTCTGCTACCAGCTTTCTACTTAAAATGAAAAGGATTTCAAGAAAATCAGCAGCACCTGAATTCGGTTTTGGAAGTAATGCCGCAGGTCAGCGGTTAATGAATCCCGATGGAACTGCTAATGTGAAAAGGCTTGGTGAGCCAAGGTTTCAGATAATTAATATTTATCATTCACTCATTACAATGTCATGGCAGAAATTCAGCCTGCTTGTATTCTGCAGTTACCTCATAATTAATTTACTGTTTGCATGCATCTATTATTTTATTATTCCTGACGGAGAATTAGGCGGCATGATTGCACAAAACGAAGTGCAAAAATTCATGGAAGAATTCTTTTTTAGTGCACAAACACTTTCCACTGTTGGTTACGGACGATTAAATCCGGTTGGCACCTCCATGAGCATTGTCGCAGCCATTGAATCAATGATCGGGTTGATGGGTTTTGCACTTGCAACCGGTTTATTATACGGACGTTTCTCCCGGCCGAATGCCAAATTAATTTTTAGTGATAACGCATTAATTGCTCCGTTTAAAGAAGGTAAAGCATTGATGATACGGTTTGCCAATGCCCGAAGAAACCCATTGATTGAACTGGAAGCAGCTATTATTTTTTCTTATAATGAAACAATAAACGGAAAACTTACACGGCAATTTCAGACATTAAAATTAGAACTCAGCAGAATTACTTATTTAGTGATGTCGTGGACCATTGTTCATCCCATTGATGAAGAAAGTCCTTTGTATAATCTTAGCCCTGAAGATTTGCAATCATTGGATGCAGAATTTTTTGTGAACATTAAAGCCATTGATGATACTTATGCTCAACAGGTGCACACCCGCACTTCTTATAAATGGAATAGTGTGGTGTGGAATGCTAAATTTATTTCCGCTATCGGAGTTGATCAGGATGGAGTAAGTACTGTGGACATAAGAAAATTAAGCAGCTTTGAAAAGCTGAAATAGAAATGTATTGAAATGCTAAGGTTGTTGGGTATTATCTTTGCCAGGCTTTTTAATTAACAATTCAACAATATAGCAATTCAACATCTTGATCACGCTCATCAGCGGCACCAATCGCGTGCACAGTTTAACTGAAAAATTTGCACGTATTTATTTTGATTTGATAAAATCTAAATATGATGATGTGCATTTTTTTAACCTTTCTCATTTGCCTCCTTCCATTATTGAGATGGAAGCATACGATAGCGCATCCAACGAAATAACTAAAATACAGTCTGAAGTTTTCAACCCGAGCAACCGTTTCGTTTTTATCATTCCTGAATATCATGGTAGTATGCCGGGCATTTTGAAATTATTAATTGACGTGATGGATGCTAAAACAGCTTTTAAAAACAAGAAGGCAGCACTGGTAGGAATTGCAACGGGCAGAGCCGGTAATCTGCGCGGAATGGATCATCTCTCTTCGGTGCTTCAACACATGGGAGTAACGGTGATGCCATATATGTTACCTGTATCACGCGTGCAGGATGAGTTCACTGATTTACATACATTAAAAGAACCCACACTAAAGGTGGTGAACAGACATATTGATGAATTCCTTGCATTTTAATTCTGACAAAGAAAACCTGCATGCAGTACATCGCCTCACTGCATTGTGGGCACTCAATGAATCAGGACTCGGAGGAATAATGCATGCGTTGCAAATTCCTTTCACAGGATTTTTTGTTGGCGGCATTGCAGTAATATTAATCGGATTGATTGCGCACTATAGTAATTGTTCATACAGGCAAATTGTTCAGGCAACTTTATCAGTCATCATTGTTAAAGCAATCGTAAGCCCACAATCACCCTTAGCGGCTTATATCGCAGTCGCGTTCCAGGGTTTTATTGGTGGTTTGCTTTATTCACTGATTCCATATTTTAAACTTACTTCTTTAATTTTTGGTTTTCTTGCATTGCTTGAATCTGCTTTGCAAAAATTTCTTGTCACAACAATAGTTTTCGGAAAATCTGTTTGGGAAGCATTGGATATTTTTTTCAACGGAATAGTAAAAGATTTTTCATTGGGAAAAGATTTTTCCTTCAGCGTCTGGCTTATTGCGATTTATTGTACTGTGTATGCTTTGTGGGGATTAATTCTCGGTTGGTGGATTTCAAAACTTCCACGACAGATTGAATCAAGAAGAGAAGAAATTAAAATTCAGTATAATGAAAATGCAACTGATTATAAGCTAAAGCCGAATCTCACATTGAACAGCAGGAAGCGTTCGCTGTTATACATGCTGTACATTCTTCTTTTTATTATTACGGTTTTCACTCTGAGTAATGCTGGAAATAATTCAAAAGCTTTATATGTGGTGTTAAGGACAGCTGCGGTTGTATTAGGCTGGTTTGTTTTTGTTCAGCCCGTTATAAAGTTTTTAATAAAGCGATACGCAATGAAGAATAAAGAGAGGAAAAAATTTCGTGTTGAAGAATTAATTGCTTCGCTTCCATCGTTGAAAAAATTTGCACAACATGCTTATCACTTATCTTCTAAATCACATAAGGGCTTAGCACGTTACCGTGAATTTATTTTTATCCTGATTGTGATTACACTTCATTCTGACCAAATTACAAATGAGTAAATCAAAGCCGGAGGAACAACTTCCCTCTCCTTTGGAGAGGGATAAGAGGGTGAGGCAAAATAACAACATCTATATTCTCAGCGCACCTGTTCAAAGCGGAAAAACATCTTTGCTAATGAACTGGGTGAAAAACCGAACAAATGTTGGTGGAATTCTTACTCCTGAAATTGAAGGAAAAAGAAAATTATTTGATATAGCTGTTAAAATGTATCATGAATTGGAAGCAGACGATTCAATTGTTTCAGGTGATATAATTTCAGTTGGCAGGTTTCATTTTTATAAAAATGCTTTTGATCATGCACAGAAAATTTTAATCCAGTCATTAAATAAAAATCCTGATTGGCTGATAGTGGATGAAGCAGGCAAACTTGAATTGTATGAACAAAAAGGCTTAGAACCTGCGGTTACTCATTTAATCAATCATTATAAAAACAAAAATATAACAGGTAAATTATTGCTGATCATCCGTGATAGCTTATTGAATGAATGTATTGAACATTATGGCTTGCAGCAATCAACGATATTAAACAACGATTTTTTTTCTGCTGAACAGAGAAATGATTTATACGGTCTTGTAATTTGTGGAGGAGAAAGTTTGCGTATGGGAACTGATAAAAGCCTGATTAATTATCATGGCAAACCACAACGTTATTATTTAAATGAGTTATTACAATCCTTCTGCGAAAAAGTTTGTATAAGTTGTAATAAGTCACAAGCAAAGGAAATGGAGGCAGGTTATGAAATAATAATTGATGCTCCGCAATATCAAAACACCGGACCCATGGCTGCGTTACTGAGTGCTTATGAAAAATATCCTGACAAATCTTTTTTAGCAATTGGCTGTGATTATCCTTTTATTGGCAAAACAGAAATTCAGGATTTAATTGATGCCAGAGATAAAACCTCAATAGCTGTTTGTTATCAGAACCGCGAATCTATAACAGAACCTTTATTGGCTTTGTACGAAAAAGAAATCTTTCAGCTTATGAAAAACAATTTTGCTCAACAAAAATATTCGCTTCGATATTTTCTGGATGAAATAAATGCAAAGAAAATTTTTGCTAAAGGAGAGGATGCTTTAAGAAGTATTGATACTCCTGAAGAGGTTGAATCGGTAATGAAGAAAATCAGATCGCAGGTTATTTAATCAAACGGATTTATCTTTAATTTTTATAATCCAGTGTTGTCAGTTATTTCTCTTAAATAGCTGACAACACTGAAAGGATTGACAACCGTTATTTAATGTCTTACCTGTAAAAATCTAACCATTGAAGCATCAGCAGTAGTTAACCTGCACAGATAAAGTCCATCTTTTAATGAACTTACATCCAATAGAGTGCTGTGCTTACCAGGTGCCATATTATTTAATTTCATAGTCTGCACTTTTCTGCCTGTCATATCTATAATGCTTAACTCCGCATCATTGGATTGCAAAAGTGAATAGCTTACCGATATTTGTGATGAAGCAGGATTGGGCATCACACTCATGTTTTGAATACTGCTGTTGGATAATTCATTGATTCCAACTGATCCACTCAATGAAACATCATCAACTATATAATAACTATTCATGTGTGCATTGCCGGCACTATCTGCAATAGAAAACATAATGGTGCATTTTGAGACATTAGAAGTATCAATATAAAAAATCGGCACATTCGTCAAAGTGAAATTCGATGTTGCATTCGTTATGATAATTGACCCTGCCCCCACTGCGTTTCCTGCTCCATCTTCCATCAATACTGTTATTTGAAACATATCTCCACTTGCAGGATTAAACTTATAATAGCAACTCATTGTGCCATAAGGTTTATTTACCGGGAATCCGTTAGCAGAATTATCGGTAGAAGAAAGATATGGCGATAATACAAGACCCGGAGGAGTGATAGTCATTACATCGCCTCTTGCAGCCGATGAGCCGGTATTGCCCGGAGAAACCTGTGTTACAAATACTGCTGTACCCGGAATGTTATTGGTAAGCCATGAATCAGGCTCACCACTAGTCCATGATTCAAAACTGGGATTAGGTACTGGGTTCTGCGCATAGGTTGCGCTAACTATACAGGCAAAATAAATTAATAGTAGATTTTTTTTCATGATAATTTGGTTTTAAAATTCAATCAAATATAAAGCTTAAAACGCCAAAAATAACAAGCGTGTCATTCAATAACGAGCTTTCCTTTTTGAAAATCATTATTATCCAAAGTAAGATGGAGGAAGTAGGAGCCGGAAGGAAAGGTTTTTCTCTCAATTGTAAATGAATCATCTTTTGTTCTGCCTTCGCTAACCATTTTTCCATTGATGTCAAACATTTTCCAATGAACGGTTTTAGTTAAAGGATTTTGATAATTAATCCTTGCTGTTGTAACCAATGGATTGGGAGTGATGAGAATTTCGCTTTTATCCTGTGCATTAAAATAAACTTTTATCACGGTTGACCAATCAGCATTGCCCGGAGCTAACCGGTAATAATTATCACTGTTTTTAATTGGAAACGAATCAGTATAACTGTAATTAACCGGAGTTGAAACACTGCCACAGGTACCAACAATTTCACCTATCTGGTAAAAGTTTAATGAGTCAGAGCTGCGTTCTATTTTTATACCACTGCAGGTTTGCCCGGCAACTACTGTGAAGGAGAGATAAACAGCTTGATTGAGCTGAGTACCTCCGAAAAAAGAAATAATATTGGATGTTTGTGCAAAGGATAAGTTTACTGAGAATAATAAAACTAAAATAATCCCTCTCATCATCATAATAATTAATAAAGTAAAGATACGAATGAAAACAGATTATTCAGTTTGAGAGGAACAAACAAATTAAACATTCACAATACTTTCCTTCCTCACCTGATTAGCGTTTCGCTTGAATTTATTTTTAAATCTCCTGCTGAAATAAGCAGGATCCTTAAAACCCACATTGGTTGCAATTTCCTGCACATTGTAATGTGTACTCCGCAATAAATTATGTGCGCGTTCTAACCGTTGGTTTTCGATATAATCCTGAAGATTGGTATTGGTTAAAGATTTAAAAAACTGTCCTACATAATCTTTTGAAACATATGCAAGGTTTGCAATCTTTTGATTGGTTAAATCTTCATGCAGATTACCTTGAATAAACTGGATAATATCAACTAATCTTTTGTCGAGGAGAAAATGAACTTTTTCAAAGTTTTTTTCAAATTCTTTTTTATGATAAATAAAACGACAGATATGAATCACCATTTCCTCTGTCAGATTTTTTAATAACCGTTCGCGACCCGGTTTCTTATTTTCTTCTTCAGCAATGATGGCGTGAATAAGGTATCTCATTTCTTCATCATCGGGCATAATAAAACAAGGTAATTCAAGTATGGAGAAAAAAGGAATGGCTCCGTAAATATGCACATCAAAACCAATGATTGAGAAAATATCTTTACTGGAATCTATACCATTATTAATGCTTAACGGTTTTAAATATTGCTCTCGATGTTCAACAGATGTAAATCCATCTTTACCGAACGAAGGAAAATTTTTAGCTTTTCCATGCCTGAAATAAATGGGACTTCCAACAGGCATAAAATAAAAATTACCGGGATCAATGCGGACGAAATTTTTTTCACCATAACAAAAACCGGAATCCACCCGTACCAGGATATTCCGCGGCTCCAGGGATCCATTTAATTCTGCCGGTTTAATTATTTCACGTAAACTACTGCGGTAATATTTTACATGCAACGAGTCAATGATCTTGTTAAATACTTCGTCACGTACCATAACTTATTTGTGAGATTCAAAGATAACCTGTTGGACATAGCCATGCAAGCATCCTGGAGCTTTAAAATGCTTTTCACAAAACCCTTTTATATGTCATTAAACATCTCTCTCTCGCCATCTTATGATCAACAATTGGTTCAGGATAATTAAATCCCTCAAACTCCGGAACCCATTTCCTGATGTATTTAAAGTCAGGATCGAATTTGCGGGTTTGTTCAGCAGGATTAAAAATGCGGAAGTAAGGTGCAGCATCACAACCACAACCTGCTGACCATTGCCAGCCTCCATTATTGGAAGACAATTCATAATCCAGAAGTTGCGATGCGAAATAAGCTTCACCCCATCGCCAGTCAATCAATAAATCTTTAGTGAGAAAACCTGCAACAATCATGCGTACACGATTGTGCATATAACCAGTTTCATTGAGCTCACGCATGCCTGCATCCACAATGGGGAAACCTGTTTGTCCGCTACACCACCTATCAAATTCTTTCGTGTTATTACGCCATTGAATTTTGTCATATTGTTTTTTAAAACTACCATTAACAACATGTGGAAAATGCCAGAGTATCATCATATAAAAATCTCTCCAGCATAATTCTTTTAAAAATACAGCGCTCAATTTTTTAGCTTTCGTAGCAAGTTTCCGAATACTTATTGTGCCAAATCTTAAATGAACACCAATATGTGAGGTTCCATTAATTCCCGGATAGTTTCTTTGTTCTCCATAATTGCGAATCAACTCATCAGAAATTTCAGAAGAAGGAAATGTAACTTTACTATTTTCAAATCCCATTTCTTTTAATTCCGGAACAGGAAAACTTTTTGTTTTGAGAAAATTTTTGAAATATTTTTTTGTTGGATAAGATTTAAGATAAAACGTATCGAGCTTTTGCATCCATCGTTTAGAATAAGGAGTATAAATTGTATAAGGTGTTCCATTGTCCTTCACAATTTCATCTTTTTCAAAAACAACCTGATCCTTATATGAATGAAAAGAAATATTATGCTGATGTAACAACTGCCGGATCTGTTCATCGCGATCAATTGCATAGGGTTCATAATCACTATTAACGTAAACAACTTTTATGTTGAATTGATTTAATAATTCACTCCAAACTTCAAATGGTTTACCGTAAAAACTAATTATTGAAGATCCCAGTTCACTCAACTCCTTTTGCAACCTTTCAATTTGCCTATAAATAAAAATAACCCGTTTATCGTTTTTGTTTTCCAGTTTGTCAAGAATTGTTTTATCAAAAATAAATAAGGACAAAACAGGATAACCACTCTTCAATGCATGATACAAAGCAGCATGATCCTCCAGTCTTAAATCACGTCTGAACCAGCAAATTGTAATTTCTTTTTTAATCATGTTGACATTAATTCTATTAATGCTTCTTTTAATTCAGGATAGTGAAAAACAAAACCCTGCTGCTGTATTTTTTCAGAAGAAACATTTGCACCATCCAAAACAATTGCAGCTTGTTCACCCAATAATAATTTTAAAAATACATCCGGCACTTTAATGTTTAATGCTTTGCTATGCATAATATTTTTTAAGCTGAACATGAATTCTTTTTGAGTAACAATTGTTGGTGCAACTGCATTATAAATACCTGACAGTTTTTTTTCGGACAACGCATAAATTATCATATTACACAAATCATCAATATGTATCCACGGAAACATTTGCTCACCACTACCTAAAATGGGGTTAACAAAAAAACGCAATGGATTTTCCAGTTCTTTTAAAACACCACCTTGCGAAGAGAGCACATTGCCAAAGCGAAAAATAATTGTACGAACAGAATAATGGATGTTGGCATTTTCCCACTCTTCTACAACATCCGCAAGAAACCCTTTCCCTTTTTTACTCTGTTCATCAACTATTTCGTTTCGATTACCATAATATCCAACTGCGGAAGCACAAACAACAGCTTTAACTTTATTTGGAATTTCTGTTATTGATTTTTGCAAAAGTCGCGCACTTTGCACACGGCTATCTATAATTTCTTTTTTGCGTTTTGCAGTCCATCTTTTACCTGCGATAGATTCGCCTGCAAGATTGATAATATAATCTGCTTCACTTATTGCTTTCGGATTAATGCTTTCTTCAGCGGGATTCCATTGGTAAAAACCTATACCGGATTGCTTAACCTGATGCCGGCCTAAATGACTCACACGAAAACCAGCATCTTTAAGCAATTCCGATAATCGCGATCCGATTAATCCGGAACCTCCTGCAATCACTACATGCAAATATTTTTTTTCCACTATCAGTCAGCGAAAATATTAAATCCTAAATCTCAAATCCAGAAATCCTATTCTTCTCTGTAATCATTTTCTTCCATACCAAAAGTTCCGGGATCAAAATTGAGAATAGGTGCAGCCGTTGCACGCTTACCAAAGCGATAACGAAAGGTGAGTTTAAAATATAAAGCGGGCTGCGCAGTAGTTTTAAAATCATCAAGAGCTAAACGCGTTTTCCCTGTTACACCGATTTCAGGAATTAAAATAACATGACTGTACGAACTGTAACGCAGACTGCTGCCAATCTGAAAACTCCTTTGCTTAAATAAAACATCAGCAATATTTATGCTGTCATTCCAGGGATAGTTAATGAAGTACGATCCGCCTTCGGGTTTTACAAACACCGAAAGTGCGAGTCTGCGGCTGAATGTATGTGTGTAATGAATATTAAATGGTAACACCACATTCACAAAATCTTCTTTTGTAAAATGATAACCTATTCCAATAACCGGCAGAAAATAATTCCGGCCATATACATAAGAGTAAGACAATCCCAAGGTATAATTAAACTGGTCGTTATTGCGGTGCCTCCAGAATATATTTCCACTGTAGCGAAGCCTGGTTACATTAATGGCATCCACGTCTTCGGTCAGTCCGGTTTGAACGGTTGCCATATACAAATTACGAAGACCCACAGCAAGTAATGCGGAAGCACCGGCATTGGCACGCAGCAATTGTTTTTTGTTAAAAAAGAAATCACCACTGGTTTGTTTAACTGCACCCTGACTGTTGAACAGAACTGCAAAAAAAGGTTTGTTACCATCAGCTGACAACCAATCCTTACCTGTGTATAAAGGAATTTTAAAACCAAATGATGCTTCATCAAAACCATATTTCACAGTAGAGTCTCCTACTTGCGTAGCAATGCGATGCAGAACTGATGCATTAATAGAAGGTGACAATAAAGGCTGAGGTCCTGGATAAGATTGTGCTGTTACTTTAAAATTAAATAACTGCAAACAGCAGATCATGATCAATTGAAAACAAGTGTAACGCATAATTTTGAAACGGTGAAAATACAATTAGCAGCGTTAATTAGTTTACAGTTGGCAAATCTGCGAATCAAAGCCTGATATTTTCGTTATACTTGCATATCAAAAAATAAAAGCAATGGTACTTATTTTGAAAAAAGGAACTGACCGAAAAAATATTCTTAAATCATTACAAAAGATTGCAAAACAAAAACGCAAAGGTGGATTCAATGCTGCTGCCTTTCATGGCAAATTAAAACGTGGTTTAGAAGGGTTAACCTACCAAAAGAATTTGCGTAATGAGTGGAATTAGTCTTTTGGTTGACACTAATGTTCTCATCAATCTTTCTGAAGGTAAAACAGAGCTTGATGTTTATCTTCAGGATAACCTGATTTATGTATCTGTGATTTCTGAAATGGAATTGTTAGGGCATACCGGAATATCTCCAAAAGAAATTAAATTTTTTGAATCGCTGCTTCTTCAATGCACCATCATTGAACTTCTGCGACCTATTAAAGAACATGCGATAAAACTCCGTCAGAAAATAAAAATGAAATTGCCGGATGCAATCATTGCTGCCACTTCTATTTATCTGAATGTTCCCTTACTAACTTACGATAAGGATTTTTCTAAAATCAAAAATCTCGATTTAATTATTCCTGAATTGTAATTTGCGGTTGAACTTTCGGGATACGCTCCCTTTAGGGTGTGGCTTTTATTGTCCCGATAAAAGATTTTTCGGAGTAGCCGTGGTGTAACTTAAGGCTAATTATACTCAGGATAAAAAAACACTAATACCCACAAAGAAAAGTTAAAGTTTGCTCAGTTTAATAGTCTTATGTTTTTTTTCTTCGATGTAGTTAAGCAAATAAAATCCAGGCAACAAATTTTCAGTGTTAATTGTTGTTTCTCCCTCAAAAGTTTTTTGACAGATAATTTCTTTCCCTGTTACATCAAACAGCATCATTTCTCCCTTAGCTGTTGTTCCTTGTATTAATAACGTTTCTGAAAAAGGATTTGCAGAAACCATCACATTATTTAATTCGTCATATTCAGCAATTGCATTTGCGGATACTGAGGAAGAAATTTCAATACTGTCAATTGCTGCATAACCACTTCGCAAAAGATCAAATACAATTGTAATATTACCGTCAGCTGATCCGCTGATGTCGAGGCTTGTGGCACACACAACCCAGTTAAAAGTAAATGAGGTAATTCCTGGTGCGCCACCTGTAATTGTATCCTCATCGAGAATAATTCCGGGTGATGAAAAAGAAAAAGTGCCGCCCGGAGAATCATAAACCGTCATGCGCATTTCCGCTGTATCAAGTCCGAAAGGTCCACCGCATCCAGCCAAATCAATGGGCGACATAATAAATGAAATGTTTGCATAAGGCAACATTTGAGAATTTAATGTAAGCGCTGCTTTATCATCCTGAGCCACTGAAAGCATACTCAAACAATAATTACCACCTAAACCTGATGCATCGGTATATTGAAGATTGGGTCCATGAATCAATATAGTTTCCACAGTATTAATCTGTTGAAACTGCCCTCCTCCTCCTGTTCCCAGACCTGTTCCACCCCAAAGTGTGTTCACCAAGGTAGCATCAAGGTCGGGACCGCAGTTAGGGGAAGGCAATGTAAGTGGCAATTCAAAAGTATTTTTATAGAGAAGTACCGATTGAGCACAACTCATTTTAGTAGCTGATGTAACTATTAAAATAACAAGTGTGAGTTTAAGTATAAATGTTGTTTTCATTTTGCTTTTCTTTTCTTTCAATAAATTTTTCCACGCATTATCTTCCTCTGCTGAAAGCCAGTCTTGTGCTAATGATTTTTCACTTGCAAAAGAAAGTTCTTTGGATTCCTGAAACAGTTCTTCAATAATAATTTTCTTTTCCTGCGGTGTGCATTGCCTCACCCAACTTATTATCTGCTGAATGGTTACAGGTAAATTATGCTCAATGTTTCTCATAAAACAAAGATATAGAACACCGCCAACTTTCTACTATGTTTGTCGTACAAACCTTATTATAATTTCACACCCATAATGATTGTATTAAAATTTGGTTGCACTTCTGTTTTGGATGAGAATATATTTACAAGTATGATTTAACTTTGTGTAAAATAGTAATCAAAGAAATAAAACTATGAAAGCAAATCTCAAACTCACTGCTGTTTTTGAACAACAAAAAGAAGGTGGATATATTGGTTATGTAGAGGAAATTTCAGGTGTTAATACACAGGGAGAAACATTGGATGAAACCAGAAGCAATTTGGTGGAAGCATTAGTGCTTGTTATTGATACGCATCGTGAGTTGATAGAGGAGAGCTTAAAAGGCAAAAATGTTATTCGCGAAAACATTGATCTTGTTGCCTGATGAAAAGGCGTGTTTTAATAAAACATCTTGAGTTAAATAATTGCAACCTAAAACGCGAAGGAGCCAACCATTCTATTTTTATTAATTTGAGTAACAGTAAAATATCCGCAGTGCCACGGCACAATGAAATAAAAGAAAATCTTGTGTTGAAAATTTGCAAGGATTTAGAAATACCTAAACCTTGATTGCAAATGAAAAAAATTAAACTCTAATCGAAAGTTGTAACACTCCACCAAGTCCAATTTCTACAATTTTGCGAAGTGTAGAAAGTCGAACATCCTTAATGTTGTTTTCAACTTTTGAGATATACGCTTTGTTCGTTCCGCATTTGTCTGCAAGTTGTTCTTGTGTCATACCTTTTTCAAGTCGGGCATCGTGAATTAAAACGCCTAACTTAAACTCGGCATAACCTTTTTCAAGTTTGTCGCGTTTGGTAGTTCCAATTTTACCGTAATGTTCTGTTTTGAATTCTTCAAGAGTTCGGATGTTTTTTTTGCTCATAATATTCTGCTTTTATTTTAAGTGCTTTTTGAATTTCTTTTTTTGGTGTCTTTTGTGTTTTCTTTTGAAATGCGTTTGCAAGAATAACTATACTTCCTTCGTCAAAGAAGCATAACATCCGAAATACATCGCTGCCTTGTTGCGCTCTTATTTCATAAAGTGCGTCCGTGTCTTCAATATGTTTCAAATAAGTTTCGGGAACAATCTGTAATTCTTCAACAAGACTGAATGTCCAGATAATTTTGTCCTTTACCTTTTGTCGTTGCTTTACAAAGAAGTCTTCAAAATAATTTTTGTAAGCAATTACAGTCCTGTATTTTTTGTTTTCAGTCATTCTGAAATAAGTAGTGCAAATATAAAGTAAGTTGTCCGATAGTGCAACTTTAGTTTTCAGTTTACTGTTAAACTCTTTGCTGAGTTTTCGTTATTTTCTATCAACCCTTAATTATCCAAAAACATTTCCTGCCTTTCTTCGTATTACTAACCTTATTATAATTTCACACCCATAATGATTGTATTAAAATTCGGAGGCACTTCTGTTTTAGATGCGGACAGAATCAAACATGTTGCCACTATCCTTAAATCGTATCACTCAAGAAAAATAAAGATTGCTGTGGTATTTTCTGCTTTTGGCGGAGTTACCGATCAGTTGATTGAAGCAAGCCGCATGGCTGCAGTCAACGACCAACATGCGTTTATCACATTGAAAGAAATTGAGAAACGACATATTGATGTGGTAAAAAAACTGCTCAGTAAAAATTTGCTGGATAAAACATTGGCTCACGTTAATCTTTCGTTGAAAGAACTCACGGATATGATTCACGGTGTTTTCTTAGTGCGTGAGTTATCTGACAGAAGCTTAGATTTTATTGCAAGTTTTGGTGAACGCCTTTCTGCTTACATCATCAGCCAGTATTTAAAGGAGCAACGCATAGATGTTGTTTTCACCGATACACGAGAACTGATAAAAACAGATAAACATTTTGGTTCAGCACGTGTTGATTTCACAATAACTAACCCTAACCTCAAAAAATATTTTCGTGATTTAAAATCAACAGCCATCGTAACAGGTTTTATTGGTTCAACAAAAAATGGTGAAACAACTACGTTTGGTCGAGGTGGTTCTGATTACACGGCTGCGATAATTGGTGCTGCGTTGGATGCAAAAGAAATTCATATCTGGAC
>JANLUX010000396.1:0-8196 GCA_031363705.1 Bacteroidota bacterium | reverse complement strand
AATGAAGCTGTTCGCATTGAAGACCAGGAGCTGATTGTGAAAGAAGTTTTTGTGGATAGCGGCAGACAGTTAAAACGTTTACGTCCGGCACCACAGGGAAGAGGACATCGTATTCGCAAACGCAGTAATCACATAACACTTATTGTTGATAGTAAAATTTCCAAAGCACCTCAAGCTGTTGAAGAAGCAGAAGTGGTAGAAGGAACAGCATAGGAAATTAAGAATGCAGAATTAAGAATTAATAATTAAGAAAACGAAAACAAATAATACATGGGACAAAAAGCCAATCCGATCGGCAATCGTTTAGGGATTATCCGTGGCTGGGATTCAAACTGGTATGGTGGAAATAACTATGCTGATAAGCTTGTTGAAGATGAAAAAATAAGAAAATACTTATATGCCCGTCTGATAAAAGGTGGCGTTTCAAAAATTGTTATTGAGCGCACACTGAAGCTTATTACTGTAACAGTTCATACTGCCCGTCCGGGTATTGTGATTGGTAAAGGCGGACAGGAAGTTGATAAGCTGAAAGAAGAAATAAAGAAGCTTACCAAAAAAGAAATACAAATAAACATATTTGAAATAAAGCGTCCTGAACTGGATGCACAATTGGTGGCTGATGGTATAGCACGCCAACTAGAAGCGCGTATTTCCTTTAGAAGAGCAATGAAGACATCTGTTGCTTCTACTATGAGAATGGGTGCTGAAGGAATCAAGATTGTAGTATCAGGTCGTTTAGGTGGTGCTGAGATGGCACGTACCGAACAATATAAAGAAGGAAGAATTCCATTGCATACTTTCCGTGCTGATATTGATTACGCATTGGGAGAAGCATCCACTACCTATGGTTTGATAGGAGTAAAGGTTTGGATCTGCAAAGGCGAGATTTACGGTAAACGTGATTTATCACCAAACGTAGGTTCAACAGCACAGGCATCAAAAGGAAAAAGTAATGACCGCCCTGAAAGAGGAGAGAGGAGAGATGACCGTGGCGGAAGAGGTGGTGGTGACCGTGGCGGAAGAGGTGGTGGTGATCGTGGCGGAAGAAGTGGTGGTGGAGACAGAGGTGGACGTGGAGGAAATACACCACGCGGATAAATTTATAAATAGAAAAAATCAAGAGTTGTTATGTTACAGCCAAAGAAATCGAAATTCAGAAAACAGCATAAGATGGTTCCACGCGGAGTGGCAAGCCGTGGCGCTACACTCGCCTTCGGGTCGTTTGGAATCAAGTCAATGGAAATTTGCTGGTTAACTGCCCGCCAGATAGAAGCAGCAAGGGTGGCAGTTACAAGGTTTATGAAACGTGAAGGTCAGATATGGATACGTGTGTTTCCGGATAAGCCTATCACTAAGAAACCACAGGAAGTACGTATGGGAAAAGGTAAAGGAGCTCCTGAATATTGGGTTGCAACCGTTAAGCCCGGAACCATCATATTTGAAGCAGAAGGTGTATCAATGGAAACGGCAAAAGAAGCATTGCGTTTAGCAGCACAAAAGCTTCCGGTAACAACCAAGTTTGTTGTAAGACCTGATTACGCTGCAGCTTAATAATTTTTAAAAGAAATAGAAATGAAACAGTCAATAGTAAGCGACTTAACAACCGAAGAAATTCGCGAGAAAGTAAAAGAAGAGCGTGCAGCTTATGTTAAAATGAAAATGGCACACGCAGTTTCTCCACTTGATAATGCGTTGAAAATTAAAACGAGCCGCAGGGCAATCGCAAGAATGGAGACAGAACTTAAAAAAAGGTCAACAGTAAAATAAATGGTTTACGGTTTACAGTTTACGGTTTAGAGTTGCTTACACACGACAATCGTAAACTGTAAACCATAAACTGTAAACTTCAAGTATAAAATGGAAGAAAGAGCATTAAGAAAAGAAAGAGTTGGTTTAGTAACCAGCACAAAAATGAATAAGTCAATCGTTGTGTCGGTTGAGCGTAAGGAGAAACATCCTATGTACGGTAAGTTCATCAAGAAGACTAAGAAATTTATGGCTCATGATGAAAAGAATGAAAGCGGAATAGGTGATACTGTAAAGATTATGGAAGTACGCCCCATGAGTAAACTGAAGCGCTGGAGATTGGTGGAGATTGTGGAGAAGGCGAAGTAATATTTACTTCAGCTCTTGAAAACTATGAGATCTTACTAATAACAGAAATATTTTTTCAAAAAAAAAGCCTCGCTCATGCGGGGCTTTTTCTTTCATTATGCTTTTTGCTTTTTCAAATCAAAGTGCTTTGCTAACACATCATCTAATTGCTGAAAGCTAACTGAACTTTTTATTATGTAATCCAAAGCACCTTTCTTTTTGGCGAGGTCTAATATTTTTTCATTGTGTACGCTTGTGAGCATTATCACCTTGGTGCCTGGTGAGATTTCTTTGAGCTTTGTCAATATTTCCAGGCCATCTTTAGAACTACCTGAACCATCGAGAAAGTAATCCATCAAAACCAGGTCAGGCTCTTCGAGGTTTCCCATTATAAATTCTTTGATAAAATGATCGCCACTTGCAAATTCTTTGGTTTTAATATGTGGATACTTCGCAAGATGATCAGTCAGCATTGACCTTTCTATTTCGCTGTCATCAACAATAAATACGTTAGTTAGCTTTTCAGTTGCCATAAAATTCCCGGGATTTAAGGGTTGAATTTAATTTTAAACTTTGTTATGTGTTACAAATGTATAATAATTAAATCGGGAATTAAGAATCCAATAGTTTATCAGAATAAATTGCAGTAATAGAGTAGTGCAGATATTAAATGTCTATAAGTTGAATAGTCACTGTAACGATATATCCTTAGTCAGGATAACAAACCCGTTATTTATTCATTCGCTGACGCAAAGCCTCATATAAAATAACTCCCGTTGCCACTGATACATTTAAGGATGCAATAGTTCCCTGTAAAGGAATTTTTACTTTTTCATCAGCACGTCTTAAGTATTCACCGGAAATTCCGTCTTCTTCAGAACCCATGATAATCACACTGGGAGCAGTTAAGTCAGCATTGTAAATTAATTTTTCTGTTTTCTCGGTACAGGCAATTATTTGCAAGCCGCTTGATGAAAGAAATTCGAGTGTTAGTTTTAAATTATCTTCTCTGCAAACCGGAACACGATGTAATGCGCCTGCAGAAGTTTTGATTGCATCGCTGTTAATCAATGCACCACCACGCGAAGGAAGTATGATGGCATGAATACCCACACATTCAGCCGTGCGAACAATGGCTCCCATGTTGCGGACATCCGTTACACGATCAAGCATAACAAGCAATGGGATTTCTCCCTTTTCAAAAATTTGTGGTAGCAATTGTTCAATAGAATGATAAACTATTGAAGATAGAACTGCCACAACACCCTGGTGATTTTTTCCGGTGAGACGATTTAATTTTTCAGGTGGAACATCGTTAAAAAAAACTCCGGCATCTTTCAATTCCTTTTTTAATTCATTAATCAAAGGATTATGTAAGCCACGTTGAATAAAAATTTTTTCAATTTCTTTTCCTTCACGTACAGCTTCCATGACTGCACGGGTTCCGTATATAAGATTGTCTTCAATCATTGTGGATATTCGTATTAATCGTTGAACTGGTGTGTAACTCTTTAAAAAATCTATCCCAATTATATTCTATATTATAGGATAAGTAATCGTACCATATATAACATTTATAATTCAAAATCATTCCGGTATTTACTTGATAACAATGATAACTACCGAACATTTCTTTCCCAAATATTTCAATATTTGATTTCATTATTGTTCAATACTCATTCACCACTCTTCCGTTTCTCCATTCATCCACAGCCATATACCAGGGTGTTTCGTAAACAGGTGAACGGTTTAAATTATAATCCTGGTTTGTAAAAGGATTGTTTACGTACATAAAAATAAAATCTATATCGGGTAAATTATTTGCACTTCCATAAGTCCATTGTTCTGTTTTGTCATCACGATAGATGGTTTGTGGCGGACCGAAAATTATATAGACCATTCCTCTATCTGTTTTCCATCCTTCGAGATAAGAAGTAAATAAACGATTGGCTTCCTGTACGCGTGTATAATATTCACGTATCAGCTTTCGCGCACGATCTGCATTGCCTGCAACATTCAACCAATATTGGTCAACAGCTTTCTTCTTGTCATTGCTTTGCAACAGCTTGTTATACTCTGCACGGGTAGTGAGATAGCGAAGACTTTCTATCAACTGTTCAGCGGAAGCAGGTGTTGGAAAATCATTTTCAAAAATTAAAATGGTTAAACCCTCTTTAGCGGAAGTATCAATTTGCAAATGATAAATACCCGGATTAGTGAAAGAATATTTGGAATTGGAATCAGGTTTTAAAGAAAATAAATTATCAGCTTTGAAATCAAACACAGCTAAATCATCCATGTGAAATGGTGGTGAGGCAAGTGGAAAATTACGATGGTAAAAACGCACTTTTAAATGGGATGCATCAGTTAAATTATTTTGAAAAGTAAATTGCTGATCAGGATTTAAAATGTGCGTGAATAATGGCTGATCATATTCATCTTTCAATAAATAAAATTGTGCTGACTGCGGATTCTTTTTTTTAATCCGTTCAAAATAAATATTGGATTGATTCCGGAATAAATCTTTTGCAATAATTTTCAATATACCCTGATTGCCACGTTGCATTTTAAAATTTACAAATCCATTATAAGCATTTGCAATGCTATCCTGTTTGTAGTGCAGATAGATTGTTCCACTATCTAAAATGGTTGTTGACTGATAGGAGGGAAGTAACTGAAAATTTAAAACAACCTCTGATTCAAAAATATTCTCAACATTTTTTTTAAAGAGTAAATTATTGGAAGGGAAACTAAAATAGAATCTGCTACTGTCATCGCTGTAGTGATATACAATATACTGCGGATGAAGTATTGTTTCATCTGTGTTATACAATGAAGATAAATTCTGATTACTTAAGCGTTTTGAATTTCCGCAAGAGAAGAGAAACAAAAAGCATACTGCAGAGAAATATTTTGAAAACATTAAATGTCTTTTTAAGGATTCGTCATTCAGGAGGAAACTTGTCATATCGTAGCTGGAAGCTTTTGATTAGACAAAAGAATTTTTGAAAGTAAAGAGGGAATTCACTTTTAAATAAGCTACCTGCGTAAACAAACATTATTGTTTCATATATAACAAGTTTCCACCTGAATCACACGACACGTTTTACTCATTCTTAACTTCAAAAAGATCACCGATATCTTCAGTACGGTCTAATAATTTTGGAGGCATATCCTTTGTGCTTTTTGCACCCAGTATTTTTATCCGTTCCACTTTGGAAACTAAGTTGTCTTTTCCGGTATGTAATTTTTTCATTGACTCATCGTAAGCATTTTTAGTATCCGTTATTTTATTTCCAATGCTTATCAGGTCACTTACGAAGCCAACAAACTTATCATACAATGCACCACTTTGTCTTGCAATCTCCAACGAATTCTGACTTTGCCTTTCTATTTTCCAGATGCTTGCAATGGTTCTCAGTGTTGCAAACAAAGTGGAGGTTGTAACGATCACAATATTTTTATCAAATGCATCATTAAATAATTCAGCATCATTTTCAAAAGCTAAAGCAAATGCCGGTTCTACCGGGATAAAAAGCAATACAAAATCCAATGTATTCAACTGGTAAAGCTGCTGGTAATTTTTACTGCTTAAATCTTTGATGTGTTTGCGGATGGAAGCAATATGTTCTTTTACAAAAACTTCTTTTTCCTTTTGATCATCACAGTTAAAGCATCTTTCATAAGCAATAAGCGACACCTTTGAATCAATAATTAAATTTTTGTTATCAGGAAGATTAATAACCACATCAGGTTGCATCCTTCTTCCCTCCTCATTGGTCATGCTGCTTTGAACGGTGTATTCTCTCCCTCTTACAAGTCCTGAGCGCTCAAGAATTTTTTCAAGGATCACTTCACCCCAGTTACCCTGCGTTTTTGCCTGACCCTTTAAAGCAGAAACAAGGTTCTTCGCTTCATCACCAATCGTTTTATTTAAAGTTGCGAGCTGCACAATCTGTTCCTTTAATGAATGATGTTCTTTTATGCGTTCCTCATGCGATTCTTTCACACGCACTTCAAACTTTTCAATCTTCTCTTTTAAGGGAGCAAGTATGTCATCTAATTTTTCTTTGTGTTGTTGTTGTATCCGTTGCGAATTATCAAAAACAATTTTATGTGCAATGTTTTCAAATTGTTCTTTCATCTGCAATTGCAACTTTTCCAAATCCTGTTTTTGTGCAACCAACTTCTCTTCAAGGTTTGCATAATTTGTTTTGGTATGCGTAAGATCATTCGACAATTGCCTTACATTTTCCTGCTCATGTTTCAAGTCAGCTTTAAGCAATTCGTTTTCGCTGCGTAATTGTTGGCGTTGCTGATCGAGCAAACATTTTTCTTTGTCTAACTGGTTGTAAACTGATTGGTCAATTCCTTGATTTCCCGCAAAGCGATTCCTGGCAATTATCCATGCCGCAATAACTCCGATAACTAATCCTGTCAATAAAAAAATAAATTCCATGATTGTGTTTTTACTCTTACAAAGGAACGAAAAAGAAGGTTTTCATCTGCGATCCCGATACATCGGGAGAATCTGTACGAATATACTAATGCAGGAAGTGCTGGTCATGATTTCTTTGATGTTTTACCTTCTTTTAAATGTAAAGCTGATTTTGCATTGAGTGATGTAACCACTTTTTTCCCTGTTTTTGCTTCCAGTTCCTTTCTTGCTACTCTCGCCACATTGCCTCCCTGCTTCGCCACTTTTTTGCTTTCTTCAAAATCTTTTGGGTTTGTGGCTGCAGAAATATCTTTTGTAGATGCTTCAGCAAGCATGCTTAAAATCAATTCGGTGTTGGTCATGTTATCCCGCAGGTTTTCTTTCTTTAAGTCTTTCAGAATTTTATATTCTCTGGTGGTTTTATCACTCCATGCTTTGGTGATAATGTCTGTAAGGGTTGCAAACTGCACGCCTTCTTTCAGTCCTCTTTTTTTCCATTCATCAGTTAATTCTTTTCTGATCTCAATGCTTTTGAGGCGCTGGTTAATCCAGTTTTCTGAGTAACCCAGTTTCAGGTATTGTTCCAAAGCCCTGTCAATAGTGAGTTCGGGGTCTTGCATTTCATCCAGTCTGTCAGCGGCAACCTGAGCCAGCCAAAGTTTAAACGGTTCAGCTTTGGGTGAAGGGATGGACTGTATCAAGCGGAAAAGCTGTTCTGTGTCGGCAACATCGGTCATTCGCATTTTGCCGTCTTCTGCGGGTAATTTCAACCGGTTACAATTTGTAACCGTTTCATTCCCCTCTTTCAGCAGGCGGTGTTTCAATACTTTCCAATAATTTCTCGCTCCCTGAAAATGGTTTTGTTCGGTAAGCACAGCAATAACATCCACAATGGATAAATACCATTTCTCCTCGCTGGCATCCCAAAGGGTTCTTACTTTATTATCTTCAAAAATTTTTATTTCGTTTTTCTTTTCCATGTTACTATTCTGTCTTTTCAATGCGTTGGAACAAATAATTCTCTCATGTGCCTTAATAAAATCTTGTTTGCAACAAAGGAACGAAAAAGAAGATTTTTATCTGCGAATACGATACATCGGAATCTATACAAATTAAGGAATGCACTAATCCGAATCTTCGCAACACCAGAGTGCCGAAGGGCGGACACTCTGCTGAAACAGAGTAGTTTTTTCATTATCCATAGAATTTTATTATTTTTTCTTAGCTGATACTTCTTCAAAAAGCGCGTGGGAACTTTCAATAAAATCATCCATTGTTTTTGATTCATAAGAAGCTATTGCAGGAAACATTAATTTTCCTTCGTTTATTGTTAAATCCTTCAAGTCATCAACATTTAAAATATCATGTGCAAGTTCATGATACATCAAGTAATATCTCATCGGTTTATTAAATTTACTCCATGTCGATGGGTTAATATAAATTTCAATTTTGTCATCGTCATTCATTCCATAGGAAATTCCATGGATATGAGTCGCATTATCTAACTGGTCAAGTTTTGCGAACTTTATTATTGTCTTTTTGGGCTTTTTAGGAAAAATACCATAAACTTCCAAATCGCGATAAAACTTGACTACATAAAAGTTAAAATCCATATCTGTATCATAAGCACTTGATGAAATTTCCTGATAAAATCTATTGTCTGA
>JANLUX010000365.1:0-4453 GCA_031363705.1 Bacteroidota bacterium | reverse complement strand
AACTTTAAACACTTTGCTTCCTTTATCTGTCCACACGCCACCTGATAATCCATAAGGCGTGTTGTTTGCTTTTTCAATTACTTCTTCAACTGTGCGGAAAGTTTGAATAGCTAACACAGGTCCGAAGATTTCTTCCTGTACTATTCTGCTGCTTTGTGCAACATTGGTGAATAGAGTAGGGCGAAACCAAAAACCTTTTGATGGAACAGCACACGATGATTTATAACAAACTCCGCCTTCATCAACACCTGCTTTTACTATTCGTTTTATTTTATTCAATTGATCTTTTGAATTGATTGCACCGATGTCAGTATTCTTATCCAAAGGATCACCGATGATTAATGTTTCGATGCGGTCTTTTAATTTGCGTAACACTGTATCAGCAATTGATTCCTGCACAAACAAACGTGAACCCGCGCAACACACATGACCCTGATTAAAAAATATTCCATTCACAATTCCATCTACAGCCTGATCAATGGCAGCATCTTCAAAAATTATATTGGCTGCTTTGCCACCTAATTCTAATGTGTATTTTTTATTTGTACCTGCTAAAGCGCGTTGTATAATCTTTCCTACATCAGTTGAACCGGTAAATGCAATTTTATCAATACCGGGATGATTAACAATTGCGGCACCTGTTGCTCCTGCACCAGTAATAATATTTACAACACCGGGAGGAAGATCAGCTTCCTGAATTATTTCAGCCAATTTCAATGCAGTGAGCGGAGTAGTTTCTGCCGGTTTTAAAACAACGGTATTACCCGCAGCAAGTGCTGGTGCAATTTTCCACGCAGCCATCAGAAAAGGAAAATTCCATGGAATAATTTGTCCTGCAACACCAACAGGTTTTGCAGTGCGACCCGGAAAAGCATAATCCATTTTATCACACCATCCTGCATAATAAAAGAAATGTGCAGCAGCCAAAGGAACATCCACATCACGGCTTTCGCGGATTGGTTTTCCTCCGTCCATGCTTTCAATAATTGCAAGTTCGCGTGCTTTCTCCTGCATCATACGTGCAATGCGATAAATGTATTTTCCACGTTCTGCAGCAGGCATTTTGCTCCATGTTTTATCGTAAGCAGTACGTGCAGATTTTACTGCCTTGTCAACATCAGCTGTATTTGCATCAGCAACTTCTGCTGTTTTCTTTTCCGTAGCAGGATTTATCGTGTCAAAATATTTTCCACTTGATGGCGCTGTAAATTTTCCATTGATAAAAAGATCATAACGTGATTGCAGCTTTATGTGGTCAGCACTTTCAGGAGCGGGTGAATAGCTCCATTTGGTATTAAAATTAAGTGCAGCCGTTCCGTTTGCCTTTGATTTGCCCATTGAAATAGATTTTGCTCAAAGGTAGAAAAGTAAAATACGAAAAGCGAATGGCAATTGCAGATGTTCTTCAGGTAATAAAATTGAGTTCTGCGTATATAAACCTGTGGAGCCTGAGGCTTTTATCCGTACCTTCGCGCCTTCAAAAAATATTACTATGTTATCAGTATCAAATCTTTCTTTGCGCTATGGTAAACGGGTGTTGTTCGAAGATGTAAATCTAAAGTTTACTCCCGGCAATTGTTACGGAGTTATTGGTGCCAATGGAGCAGGAAAATCCACTTTTTTAAAAATTCTTTCTGGTGATGTGGATCCTTCTACCGGGCAGGTATCTATTACTCCGGGCGAGCGCATGGGTGTACTTCGTCAAAATCACTTTGAGTTTGATCATTTACTTGTCCTTCACACGGTGATGATGGGAAATAAAAAACTCTGGGATCTGATGCAGGAGAAAGATGCCTTCTATAACAAACCTGATTTTAGCGAAGCTGATGGAGTGAAAGCCGGAGAACTGGAAACTTTATTTGCAGAAATGGAAGGATGGAATGCAGAAAGTGATGCAGCAAACCTTTTAAGTGGATTGGGAGTTCATGAGGATTATCACAATCGCCTGATGAGTGAGCTGAATGGAAAAGAGAAAGTGCGTGTACTGCTTGCACAGGCTCTTTTTGGTAACCCTGATATTTTATTGCTCGATGAGCCAACTAATGATCTGGATGTGGAAACTATCACCTGGCTGGAGAATTTTTTAGCTGACTTCCAAAACACAGTTATCGTTGTTAGTCACGATCGTCACTTTCTTGATGCCGTGTGTACACATGTTGCGGATATAGATTTCGGAAAAATTCAACTCTACACAGGTAATTATACTTTCTGGTATGAGTCAAGTCAATTGGCATTGCGTCAGCGATCTGACCAGAATAAAAAGACAGAAGATAAACGCAAAGAACTGCAGGAGTTCATTGAACGGTTCAGTGCGAATGCATCAAAATCGCGGCAAGCCACAAGCCGTAAAAAGCTGCTTGAGAAATTAGTGATTGATGATATAAAACCATCTACCAGAAAATATCCGGGTGTTGTTTTTAAAGCAGAACGTGATTGTGGAGATCAGTTGTTATTAGTAGAGCATCTTGGAAAAGTAGGAGCAGATGGCAGAGTTCTTTTTAATGACATTACATTCAGCCTCAGCAAAGGTGACAAAGTTGCGATTCTCTCCAGAGAACACCTTGCTATCACCACTTTTTTTGAAATATTAATGGGAGCTGAATCACAGGATACAGGTTCCTATACTTGGGGAAGCACTATTACCCGCTCTTATTTACCCAATGAAAATGCAAAGTTTTTTAATGGAGAAGATAATCTTGTTGATTGGCTTCGCCAATATTCGACCGAGAAGGAAGAAACGTATGTAAGAGGATTTTTAGGAAGAATGCTTTTCAGTGGTGAAGAAGTTCTTAAAATGTCGAACGTACTTAGCGGTGGTGAAAAAGTAAGATGTATGATTAGCCGTATGATGCTGACGAATGCAAATAGCTTAATACTTGATGAACCTACTAATCATCTTGATCTTGAATCTATCACTGCAATTAACAATGCATTAAAAGATTGGAAACACATTGCTCTTTTCACTTCGCATGATCACGAGTTTGTGCAAACGGTTGCAAATCGCATTATTGAAATTACTCCTTCAGGAATAATTGATAAGCGCTTGAGTTATGATGAATACCTGGCAGATGAAAAGGTGAAAGCCTTACGTCAATCCATGTATGCAGAAACAGAACTGGTAGGGTAACAGCTTTTATTCCACTTTAATTATTTAAAGCAACCTTCTTAAAATTTATTTTTGCTAAGGCACAATCAAAATTTATTGATTGTGCTTTAGCAGCAGCTCATCTTTAAATGCAAAAATCAATAACTGAAATTCAACAAAGCATACGATCAGGAAAATTAACCTGTACTAAAATTGTTGAAGACTTTTTAAAAGTTATCGAACAAAAAAAATCACTCAATGCTTTTGTAAAAGTTTTTGATCAGGAAGCTATTCAAAATGCGAAGCGGATTGATACATTGATTGCAAAAGGTGAAACAGGCAGATTAGCAGGAATGGTTATTTCTGTTAAAGACAATATTTGTTTGAAAGGACATCAGCAAGGAGCTTGCTCAAAATTGCTCGAAGGATTTGAATCATTATACACCGCTACTGCCATTGAAAGATTGTTAGCAGAAGATGTAATCATCATCGGGAGTTGCAATGCTGATGAGTTTGGAATGGGAGGATCTAATGAGCATTCGCCTTATGGAAACGTGCATCATCCAATTGATTTTAATAAAGTACCTGGTGGCTCTTCGGGTGGTTCGGCTGTATCAGTTGCAGCAGGTATGTGTCATGCTGCTATTGGTTCTGATACGGGAGGTTCAGTCCGTCAGCCTGCGGCTTTTTGCGGAACGATTGGATTGAAACCCACCTATGGAAGAATTTCACGATATGGTTTAATTGCATTTGCTTCTTCATTTGATCAGATTGGCATAATTGCAAATACTACAGAAGATGTTGCATTGCTTCTGGAAATTATGTCTGGCCATGATACTCACGATAGTTCATCATCACAACAAGAAGTTGAAGTATTCAGCAAATCATTTCAAAAAGAAAAAAGATTTAAAGTAGCAGTGATCAAAGAATGTCTGGAAGCTAAGGGTCTAGATCCTGAAATAAAAAATAAAATAGAAGAACAGATTAATCGTCTTCAAAAAGATAATCATGAAGTTGAAATGGTGAGTTTGCCTTTATTGGAGAAAATGGTTCCTTCTTATTACATACTAACAACTGCTGAAGCATCTTCCAATCTTTCCCGTTTTACCGGAGTATTATATGGCAAGCAAAGCAAGGCAACAACTGAGTTGGAATCTGCGTTCACCTTATCGCGCACCGAGGGGTTAGGTACAGAAGTTAAACGCAGAATCATGCTCGGAACTTTTGTTTTAAGTGAAGGCTATTATGATGCATATTACGGCAAGGCGCAGAAAATCAGAAGAATGGTACAGGATTCGACACAAAAGATTTTAAAAACATTCGATTTGCTCTTGCTTCCTACTACTCCGGGAACAGCATTTAATATCG
>JANLUX010000362.1:0-4464 GCA_031363705.1 Bacteroidota bacterium | reverse complement strand
CAGGTTGATGAAACAAAAGCTATGGATATGGCTTCATCAACCGTGGCAGCAGTTGCAGTAGAAAAAACGGATGACCTTCCTCCTGTTGCAGTTCAGGAACAACAAGCAGCTATTACTGAAATGAAAACTGAAAAACTAAACGAGCAAGCCGCGGCAATGGATAAATCCGGTACAGGGGTTACCAGATCAGAAATGGAACTTCAGAAAAAATCTATGCCTGCAACCAGGACAGAAGCCTATAAGAATAAAATAACATCTTCAGAAGAATTATTGAAAGAAGCCAAAGAAAAAATCAAGAACAAACAGTATGAAATAGCACTACCGGTTTTAGACCAGGTTATCAATTCAAATGACTCAAAGTTTGTTGAAGAGGGAATGTGGAACAAAGCAATTGCGTTAGAAAAGTTAAATAAAAAAGAAGAAGCAAAAATTATTTTGCAAAAGATTGCAATAATGAATGGTAAATATAGAGAGTGGGCAAAGGAGAAACTAAAAGAATGGTAAAAGATTCAATAACCGTCATCCTTTATTTTAAGAAACATTGAAAGTTCTAATTATCCAAACAGCTTTTATTGGAGATGTGATCCTTGCTACCTCATTAGTTGAGAAGTTACACCGTTTCTATCCTGAAGCATCTATTGATTTTTTAGTTCGAAAAGGAAATGAATCATTACTTAACAATCATCCTAAAATAAAGGAATTAATTATCTGGAATAAAAAACAAAACAAGCTGGGTAATTTACTCAAATTAATTTTAAGCATAAGAAAAAAGAAATACCATTACATAATTAATGCACACCGTTTTGCAAGTTCAGGTTTAATCGTTGCTTTGTCTGGTGCAAAAACAACAATCGGTTTTGATAAAAATCCTCTTTCATTTCTTTATACAAAAACAATTAAGCACGAAATAAAAGCTGATGGAACAAAGCATGAAGTAGAACGCAATTTGGAATTGATTGCATCAATCACTGATAATAGTTTTGAAATGCCAAAACTTTATCCTTCTGAAAGTGATATAGACTTTATAAAAGAATTTAAACAAGAAGCTTATGTATGTGTTGCTCCCGCTTCAGTGTGGTTTACAAAACAATTTCCTAAAGAGCAATGGGTTAAATTAATTACGCTGTTGCTGAGCGGTTCATGGAAAAATATCCGTAACGATAAAAAAGATTTAAAAATATACCTGGTAGGCGCACCAAACGATTTTGATCTCTGCGAAAGCATTAAGAAAAATTTTGATGAGAAGGAAGTAAAAAACTTTGCTGGAAAATTTTCATTGCTTCAAACAGCTGCATTGATGCACAGTGCTCAAATGAATTTTGCAAACGACTCTGCTCCACTACATCTTTGTTCAGCTATGAATGCAAATGTTACGTCAATCTTTTGCAGCACAGTTACAGGATTTGGTTTCGGTCCTTTATCAGAGGATAAAACAATCATTGAAATACGTGAACAGTTGTATTGTCGTCCTTGTGGATTACATGGTTATAAAGTCTGTCCGCAAGGCCATTTCCGGTGTGCTTATGGTATTCAACTTGAAGAAGAAGCTATTGTTTTATAACAACTGAGTTCCATATATTCGCACCTCTTAATATTAAAAGCTAAACCAATGCCCGTTAAATCAGCAAGTAAATCCGAAACTAATGGTTTCATGAATAAAGCAGATGCTTCCGTTGAAGCTTTCATGAAAAAAATAATTGCCAAAAATCCTGGTGAAGTGGAGTTTCATCAGGCTGTATTTGAAGTGGCTGAATCGGTAATTCCATATATAGAATCACATCCTGAATATAAAAACACAAAAATCCTTGAACGCATTGCAGAACCTGAGCGTGTGATTATGTTTCGTGTACCATGGTTGGATGATAAAGGCGAGTTTCAAATCAATCGTGGTTTCAGGATTCAGATGAACTCTGCTATTGGTCCTTATAAAGGTGGTTTGCGTTTTCATCCTACTGTGTATCTCGGGATTTTAAAATTCTTAGCTTTTGAACAAGTATTTAAAAACAGCTTAACAACATTACCAATGGGTGGTGGCAAAGGCGGTTCTGATTTTGATCCGAAAGGAAAATCGGATAATGAAGTGATGAAATTTTGTCAAAGCTTTATGACTGAATTGCAAAAACATATTGGTGCTGATATTGATGTTCCTGCAGGGGATATTGGTGTGGGTGGCAGAGAAGTTGGATTTTTATTTGGCCAATACAAACGGTTGAGAGATGAATTTGTAGGTGTGCTTACAGGCAAAGGACTTCCTTTCGGAGGATCATTAATCCGTCCGGAAGCAACAGGATACGGCTGTGTTTATTTCGCTGCTGAAATGCTGAAAACAAAAAATTCAGACATTAAAGGAAAATCGGCTGTGATTTCAGGTAGCGGAAACGTAGCACAATATGCCGCAGAAAAGGTAATTCAGATGGGTGGTAAAGTTTTGACTTTATCCGACTCTGAAGGTTATGTTTATGATAAGAATGGCATTGATGCTGAGAAATTAAAATTTGTGATGGAATTAAAAAATGTTAAACGTGGTCGCATTAAAGAATATGCAACAAAATATAAATGTGAGTTTGTTTCAGGCAAAACTCCCTGGGGTGTAAAGTGTGATATTGCATTGCCATGTGCAACTCAAAATGAATTGAATGGAAAAGATGCTCAGGCATTGGTAAAGAATGGTTGCATTGCAGTTGCAGAAGGTGCCAATATGCCGAGTACACCGGATGCAATAGAAGTTTTCTTAAAAAATAAATTATTGTTTGCACCTGGCAAGGCATCAAACGCAGGAGGCGTTGCAGTATCAGGTTTGGAAATGAGTCAGAACAGTCAACGATTGATGTGGAGCCGTGAAGAAGTAGATTCTCGATTACATAATATCATGAAAAGCATTCACTCCACCTGCGTTAAATATGGAAAAGAAGAAAGTGGTTTTGTTAATTATGTTAAAGGTGCAAACATTGGAGGTTTTGTTAAAGTTGCTGAGGCGATGATGGCTCAGGGATTAGTTTGAAATAGTTTACAATTTACGGTTTTCGGTTTTCGAGCGCCAGAACTGTAAACCGTAAACAGTAAACAGTAAACAGTAAACAAAAAATGATTAATCAGCAGGAAATACATCAGGTAAGCCATCTTGAATTTATTGCAAGGCAAGTTGTTGAAGGATTTATAACGGGCTTACATAAAAGTCCTTTTCACGGATTCTCAGTAGAATTCGCAGAGCATCGCATATACAATACCGGTGAAAGCACTAAACATATTGACTGGAAATTATTTGGCAGAACAGATAAGCTTTTTACAAAGCGTTATGAGGAAGAAACCAATTTACGTTGTCAGTTAGTAATTGATAATTCTTCTTCAATGCATTATCCTGAAGCTGATCGAAAAAATCCTTCGGTGCAAAACAAGATTACTTTTGCTGCTTACAGTGCAGCCAGCATCATGCAATTATTAAAGATGCAAAGGGATGCGGTTGGTCTTAGCATTTTTTCTGATAAAATTGATACCAACACACCGGCACGCTCCAGCACAGTTCATCATAAATTACTTTATCATAAAATGGAAGAGGCGATTGCTTCCTCGGCCACAAAAAAAAATACTGCTGCTGCTGAGGCGCTTCATCAGATTTCTGAAAGTATTCACAAGCGTTCATTGGTGGTGGTGTTTAGTGATATGTTTGATAACATGGCAAATGCGCAGGAATTATTCAACAGCCTGCAACATCTTAGATACAATAAACATGAAGTAATTTTATTTCATGTGGTGGATAAAACGCATGAACTTGATTTCAATTTCGATAACCGTCCTTATCAGTTTATTGATCTTGAGACTGGTGAAGAAGTGAAAGTGCACAGCAATCAGGTTCGGGAAAGTTATCTCGAGGCGATGAACAATTTTAAAAAAGAACTCATGCTGAAGTGTGCACAATACCGGATTGATTTTATCGAAGCTGACGTGCGCAAAGGCTACAAGCAGGTACTTATGCCCTATTTAATAAAAAGAGAAAAAATGCTTTAATGCATTTGGCGCTTTTAAAAAACAATTACATTTGCGCCCGTCTTCCGGCAAAAACATTGGTTCGGTAGTTCAGCTGGTTAGAATACATGCCTGTCACGCATGGGGTCGCGGGTTCGAGTCCCGTCCGGACCGCCAGTATCTCGGAAGACAAAATGAGTAAAGCCCGTCAAAATTTTTGGCGGGTTTTATTATTTTAATCCTTTCCTAAATTTAGAATTAACGCTCAATGAGGTTTGAAATCAAAATTCACACTTTTGTTTGCTATTTCTTATTACGCCATTAATATAATCATCCTTTGTTTTTTGCTATTGTCAAAATTTTGAATTTTAATTCAAACAATTTAACTTAGAACTATACCCTCAACTCCCAAGAAGAAAAGTATACCATTAGCTAATATAACACAGTCTTTTTCTTTTCGCCTCACCCCCGACCCCTCTCCCCAGGAGAGGGGAAATTTGG
>JANLUX010000230.1:0-2501 GCA_031363705.1 Bacteroidota bacterium | reverse complement strand
TTTATTTTCCACCCTGTTCTGTGAAATTCCTTTTTTTATGTTATTATATTCTGTTTTTCGGGTTGCTCCTGCAAACAATCGTGCTCCTGAAGAATTTCCTGCAATAATGGAGTGATTGCGTGTACTATTTTTATAATATGTAGCGTTGGTATTCTTTGTAACATCCGGGTTTACATCCGTGTAAATAATCTGTGCCTTTGCACTTGCGGAAAACATCATCCCGATAGCTATCGGGACGATGAAAGCAGAAAGCTTTTTTTGTAGTTGTTTTTTCATTTTGTTTTTGTTTTAGAATTTATTTTTTAATGATAAGTTTTTTCGTTGCAATAAAATCTCCTGCTTGAATTCGCACAACATAAATTCCCTTTGGAAATTTTGAAACATCAATAATAATTTCGGGATTGGAGTTTGGGGTCCGGTGATTTTCAGTGTAAACTTCCCTTCCGGTCAAATCATAAATTGTCACATTTTCAATTTTCAATTTTCCTCCCGATACATCGGGACTAATTGTCAATTGATTGTCGGCAGGATTGGGAAAAAGATTTATTGATGAAGCAAAAGAATTTTCAATTATTCCTGTGACAGTAGTTTGCCCCGCAAGGATGTGTTGGTTGGGAATGGTGTTGTAAGCATAATCCTTTATAGTGAATGAATTGGCGTCCAAAGTGTTCAGCCGTGCCCATCCATAATAAGTATTGCCGCTTGAAATTAATTTAAGCCCGAGGTAACCGTTAACAGCATTTATCCATTGACCGCCTTGGACGGAGGGAGTGCAGCCCAAGGGGTGATATGTTCGACTTGCCATTAACTGATTAACACTATTATTCCAGGTTAACACAGAGGCATCAATGTTTGCATTAAGTGTCATCTTGGTTGCATTAGTTCCTGAATAACATGCAACCTGATTGGTTCCTAAAGGAGTCACCCTGATATAACGATTTGGACGGGGTTGGCCAGCACAAATGAATGTTGTTACTGAATGAGTGATTACAAAATCATTTGTGCCGTCATTGTTCAGGTCAAGATTGTAAGTGCCTTGGGAAATAGTATCATCAGGAATTACATCCGTATAAACAATTTGTGCATTTGCACTTGCGGAAAACATCATCCCGATAGCTATCGGGACGATGAAAGCAGAAAGCTTTTTTTGTAGTTGTTTTTTCATATTGTTTTTGTTTTTAATGTTTATAAGTTGATTGTTTTATTTAGTTATCGAAAAAGTTTTCGTTTCAAAATTTTCCCCGCTACTCCATCTTATCACATACATTCCTGCTGCAAACCTGCTCACATCAATTTGTGTTTGTTCTGCATTTACTTTTTCTGAATAAACTATTTGCCCGAAAAGATTGATTACAGAAATTATTGCTGATTGGGCAGAAGGAAATTGTACAGTAATGTAATTGTTAGCCGGGTTAGGATAAATGGAAAGAATGGTTTCGTTCGAAATGTCTTCTCCTATTCGGCAATTAATAAGAATGGATTTTGCGCTGGAAGTACGCGAACAGCCATTTGCAGTTTCACGAACACGGTAATTTCCTGTTGCAGTAGCAGTGAAATTTTGAGCAATAGCACCGCTAATGTTTACTGAATTCCTCTGCCACTGATAAGTAACCCCGGTATAAGTATTGGCGGTAAATAGGGTATTGATTGTCTGACCAGCGCAATAGGTTAAAGGATCAGTTGTAGATATAACAGGCGTTGGATTAAGTATGCGTGTGCAGCTTAAAGGAGTTGATGTAGCTGTGCCGCAAACATTGGTAGTAATAACGGAATAACTGCCCGATGTAGTTACTTTATAAGTACGCGATGTTGCTCCGGAAATAGCAACTGTATTTTTTTGCCACTGAAAAGTATATCCGCTAACACTGTCAGCAGTTAAGGTAACAGAGCTACCATAGCAAAAAGTTGTTGCACCGCTTGCGTTTACATTTACTGTTGGTAAAGCACAGGTTGTTTCTCCGGCAAGGATAGGTTGGTTAGGGACGGAGTTGTAAGCATAATCTTTAATGGTGCAAGAAAATGGGTTTACACCAACACCTACTTGCATTCGCACCCATCCGTAATAGGTATTTGCTCCAACAATTAATTTTAACCCCAAGTATCGGTCAACTGAGTTTGGCCAAACTCCAAGGGTAGTACTGCCGCAAAAACCACCCGATACATAACGTAAATTTCCGGAGGTGGATAAACTAAGGCTTGATAAAATGCCATCATTCAAATTCATTGCACGCGGATTAGTTGTACCTGTAACCGCAACTACAGCATTTGTGTTGAGAGCAAAAACCTTAACATAACTAACATATTGGCGAAACTGACATGGAGCAAAACTAAAAGAGCACGAAATTTTATAATCACTGATACCATCATTGTTTAAATCAATGTTATAATCTGTCGGAATGGGATTGACGACAGGAATAGAAATTACGTAATCCGGATTTACATCCGTGTAAACAATTTGTGCATTTGCACTTGCGTAAAACATCATCCCGATAGCTATCGGG
>JANLUX010000288.1:0-1850 GCA_031363705.1 Bacteroidota bacterium | reverse complement strand
TAAGCAGTGTCAGCATATTGATCGTAAACACCCAAGTTAGTGGATTCTATTCCAAATTCCTGCCCGAAAAACGAAAACCGGATAAAATTACCCCCGCTTGCACCCAGTTCATCAATGGAACTCATGAAATCATCAAAATCAGTTTTGTAAAAATCATTCCATCGGTCGCTATTACATGTTGTTGTTTGATCTCCATCACGCGATAGAAAAGGGAAATTTTCGCCAATGCCGAAAAAAGGAGAGCCGTCATCAAAAACAAGGGAGCGATGTGTATTGGTATTGACAGAGAGGAAGCCATGATTGTCAGCAACAGGATCGTCACAATAAAAAGAAAATCCGTTGAATGTTACAGGACCTATGTGCTGTATTAGGCTATGAAGTGTAATATTAAATGACCAGGGAATTGTAGTGCTTGCTATATTGGGTGAAAAACGGAAGCGCCAGTTTAAATCGTTCAACGGGGGTAGAACTTCAGCTCCTAATTGGTTCCATTCAGGAAGTGTGCAAAGCGGGTTTGTTATCCATTTACCTTCCCGCATATAGAAAGCCCATTTGGTTACTGATTCTCCGTAAGGATCAGTTAAATTAATGGTGACAGAAAGCGAATCATCAGCATAAGGATTGAGATCGGTCAATTGATTGGTGTAAGCCGGTGTAGTATGATAATAATGTTCGAAAAAATTGTCAACAGCTTCTTCGTAAACGGCAGGCAGGTTAAAAGCAATTTCAAACTTTTCCCATTTGTTAACGTGCACTGCATTGTTAATAACAGATGAGTAGTTATTAGGCACAAGAAATAAGTCAATGGTTGGACTTATGATTGCATTGAACTCACCGCTGGGAGTAAAATTATCCGCGTCAAATCCGTCTTTTAAAGTTATTTCCGTTCCTGCCTGAAAGGTTACGGCAGCATCCTGCGTTACGTGTTCCGGCTGTGCCGGGTCACCGGGAGAAATGATGCCTGTGGGATATTTTAGAAGGGCAGAATGAGCAGAGGTGGAAAAAGTTTGGTTCTGATAGATGGCATCAGGGTAAAGAACGGGTTGAGCATTAATGCAAACACTGATGAACCCGCAAAACAAAATTAAATAAATTGTTTTCATGGCCAGGGTGGATTAGTGTTGTTCTTTCAGTTGGTTTACATCAATTCGCAATTGAGCATTTTCATCCTTTAACTGAATTACATATAAATAAAGCTCCTCAATTTTTTCGAGAAGTTTTTGTTGCATTTCTCCAATGGGAAAGCCCTCATTCTTTTTTATTTCTTCCGCTGAGGGTATCCCGGGTAAATGCTTGTTTTGCTTAATGAAATCTTTTGTCTCTTCCAGCGGTTTTAAGAGATAGTTGTTTTCGAAAACATAATCAGGCCAGGTTCCTGAAGTACGCACATGAATTTCTTTTGCACCTATATCACCGCCTACAAAAAGCTTATAGTTTGTTCCGGAGGCAACAGTTTGTGAAACAGCATCTAACCCAATACCGACCATTCCGTTGAAATAGGAATTGCCATCAATAGCCAAAGTATTTCCCGGAGGTACAAGAGGAGCGTTAATGCTAACAACTGTTGGAGGACATGTAAACACGTAATTTTGAAATGTTCCCCATCCTATTATTGGAACATTACATTGAATTGTACTTCGATAACTTGACTGGAGCACTCCATTAGCATCTACTGACAACATACCAGTTTTGCCAGTGAAATTGTCTATTTTTATTTTTCCTAACGTATCAATCCTCATAGCTGGAATGCCTTTGGTTTTAAAAATTAAATCCTTTGCATCATTAGTCCCTATAAAATTGGTTCCAGGATTAGTGCCGGAATTACCAGCAATGGTCCAATCCTCACTTTG
>JANLUX010000223.1:0-1559 GCA_031363705.1 Bacteroidota bacterium | reverse complement strand
ACTGCCACTGCCACTGCCTCCTGCAACTCCCAACTTCTTTCAATCATCCGTTCTGTCTTCACCTATACTGATGAAGCAGCCAACGAAGAATGTTCTCAATGCAGGAGGACCAACTTCTTGTCTTCTCATGCCATCATCACTGTAACGATAGGTATAAATATTTTTAATTCCCGGCACATTTCCTATGGAAGCAACGAGCACTGTAAAATGTTTACCGATCATCGTTAGCTTGCTCGCAGTTATGCTTAAATTGTGAACCGGTCTTGTACGTTCTGATAACCATTCACCGGTGTTTGGATTGGTGTATGGTCGCCCGCTTGAAAATAAATAGGTGAAGCCTAAAGAAGTACGCGCTTTCATAAACCAGTATTTGAACACTACACTTACTGTATGTGTTGCAGCAAATGATGGAGTTGCTTTTACAGGATAATCAAGGTATTTACGTTTTGTATCAACAAATGAATAGGAGATCCAGTAGTCAGCATACTTAATCGTTTTTTTATCTCTCCAGAAAATATCAATGCCTTGTGCATACCCTGTTCCATTCGTTAATGTGTCTGGAATGATGCGTAATAAATTATTGTATTGCTTATAATATGTTTCTATACGAAAGGTTCGCTTGTCATCCACATGTTGAAAGTTGAGAATGTAATGTGTTGCTTTTTCAAATCCTAAATTCGTTTCATCGCGGACATAACGATAATCCGGATTCTGGTAAAAATCTCCGTAAGCAAATGAACACTGGCCGTACTTTCCTGATTTGTATGCAAGTGAAACACGCGGGGCAATATTTACTTCATTGATTGCATCAGAATTTTCAACACGCACTCCAACTCTCGAAACAATTTTATGTGTGAGGTAAATATCTCCTTCTGCATAACCTGCCACGCTATTGTCATGGAAACTGCGTTTGTAAATAGCATAGCTGTTATGAATATCTGCTACCAGATACTCGCCACCAAAACGAATGGTTGATAATTCCCCAAGTGAACGTGATAGTGTTAAGCGTCCCTGGTATAAATCATTTTGGTTGTTAATAGCATTTGTATCAACAGTTATCTTGTCACGATTGCTGCTCACAGAAGTTCCTGCAAACAATGTCCATTTTTTTGAAAGCAATTCTTTGTATGAGGTGTTTGCAAATAAATTATTGTTGTTCAAATTGAAATCAGTTCTTCTTGTTTCAGTGGAATCATTAAGGTCAGGATAAGAGATAGAAAGATCACTTCCTCCTAAACTTGCAAATACTTTTAACATTCCAGTTGAAGAAGTTTTCTGGCGGAAGATAATAGCTCCGTTATATGATTGCGGAGGATTTTTCCAATTCCGGTTTTGTTTAACCACAGCGTAATAAGGACGAAGATTAATGTAACCACCATACACTCCAATACTTGATTTTTTGAAACGGTGGTTGTGACCAAAGTTTCCACCCACACTCATCAGTCCAATATTGGTAGTAGTTTTTGCTGGCAAATCCTGGCTCTCTAAAATCAAAGCTGAGGATAACGCATGACCGTATTGCGCAGAATATCCTCCTGTACTAAAACTTGTTCCTTTAA
>JANLUX010000280.1:0-4934 GCA_031363705.1 Bacteroidota bacterium | reverse complement strand
TCCGCTGGATGAGGAAGCAATTTTTAATTCAGTAAAAAAACATCATAAGTGTTTAGTAGTAACTGAAGAACCGGTTAACAATTCCTTCGCACAAGCCCTTGCCGGACGCATACAGAAAAACTGTTTTACTTATTTAGATGCACCTGTTGAAGTGATAGGTGCTGAAAATTTACCAGCTATTCCGCTGAACTCAATTTTAGAACATACGATGCTGCCGAATGTGGAGAAGGTAGCAGATTCAATAAAACAATTGTTAGCTTATTAATCGCATGACTAAATATAGGCTCGATCGAACCGCATTTAAAATTCAAACATTTGAAGAAGCTTCAGATACTTCTGCTGATTGGAATAACAAAACATTTGTTGAACGACTTTCAGCCGCAGCTTACTTAAACAGTGTTGCGTGGAATTATCCAGTCGATAATCCTCCACGATTAGACCGCAGCTGTTTCAGCATGAGGAAAAGAGATTAATGGGAAATATTTTTAATTCTGATTTCCGGGATTTCATTGAAGCATTGAACAACAATAAGGTTCAATATATGCTTGTGGGCGGTTATTCTGTTATCCTTCACGGTTATTCGAGAACAACAGGTGATATGGATATCTGGGTAAAAAAAAGTGAAGATAATTATAGAAATATTGTGAAAGCATTTGATGAATTTAAAATGCCGGTTTTCGATATGACTCTGGATAAGTTTATAAATAATTCCGAAATTGATGTTTTTACATTTGGCAAATCTCCGGTCAGAATTGATTTGATGACTGCTGTAAAAGGAATGGATTTTGATCAAGCATTCAATAACTCTCACTTTTATGAAATTGAAGATATGAAGCTGCGATTGATACATTATGATGATTTAATCAAAGCAAAACAAGCTTCAGCACGTGCACGGGATATTGATGATATTGAACACTTGAAGAAATTCAAAAAATAGAACTACAGCAATTATTCGAAACATTCGTATCTCATTCGTTAATTAGTATGCATCCAACATTTATTCATAACATTCGTATCGCATTCGTTAATTAGTAACCAGTCATGTTAAAACTAAAACTCCCCACCGACCCGCGCTGGGTAAATATTGTAGAAAAAAATATTGAAGAGATATTAACCGATCATGCTTATTGCGAGCAGAAAGCTGCGAGCAATGCAATCACCATTGTTGTAAAAAATCCTGAGAAAACGGAGATGGTAACTGCGTTATTAGAATTAGCCAAAGAAGAGCTCACTCATTTTCAAATGGTGCATCAGAAATTAACAGAGCGTGGTTTTATTCTCGGTAAAGAAAGAAAAGATGAATACGTAAATCTTCTTTATGATTTTATGCGCAAAGGCGGATCACGTCACACACAGTTAATTGACCGTTTACTTTTTGCAGCCATGATTGAAGCCCGGAGCTGCGAACGATTCCGTGTGCTTTCAGAAAATATTAAAGATGCTGACCTCGCTTCCTTTTATCGCGAGCTGATGATCAGCGAAGCCAACCATTACACTTTATTTATTGGCTTTGCACATCAATATGCTGAAGGAGAAGATGTGTATGCACGCTGGCAGGAATGGCTGACTTATGAAGGAGAAATTATCAGCAAGTTTGGAGTGAAGGAAACGATACATGGTTAATGAATTCGCAAGACTGTCTTAAATTTATTTGCAGTATTAAACTCAATATGCATTATTTTTGATTTTATAAAAACAGATAATGGCACCTTTCATTTCAGATATTTTAAAACTAAGTGTTCCTGAAAGAATTCTATTGGTAGAGGCTATTTGGGACAGTATTGCCACGGAACAGAATCAATCATACCATTTCAGCGATGAACAAGTAAAAATGCTTGAAGAGGAATTAGAAGCTTACAGAATAAATCCTTCAGAAGGCTCAACATGGGAAGAGGTTAAGAAAAGGATTCGGGGGCGATGAATTATCAGCTAATCATTCGCAAGAAAGCTGAAAACCAAATAACCGAAGCATTTAATTGGTATGAAAGTAAACGTGTAGGGCTTGGAGATGATTTTTTGCTTTGTATAGAGGCCTCATTAACTATTTTAAACCGAAATCCGTATATTTTTCAAGTTCGTTATAAAAACATTCGCACTGCTATCACTCCACGCTTTCCTTATGGTGTTTGTTATTTTGTTGATGCAGAAAAAATTATTGTTATCGCGGTTTTGCATTTAAGCCGTGATCCAAAACTGTGGAACTCTTAATAATCGAATTTATCAATCCATACTTCTCAACTACTTCATCTTTTTGCAAAAAGCCTTTTGATAATAAAACGGCATTTGACTTATTGTTTTTCACGCTCTTAATGCAAGGGTGAATTATCTGAAAGCCTGATAACAAATAAAAAACCCTGCCTTACGGGGCAGGGTAAATCAAAATATAAATCCTAATCAAATTAACTCATAAACCTTATCAAATAATCACTCCAGGCGCCTATATCTTTTCCCCTAACCGCGCACACACGGAAAGTATAACGTACACCAGGGGTCAGTCCGGAAAGTTCTAAACGGGTTTCTGTACAAGGTAAACTTATCCAGTTAGCCACTTCGGGAGTTAATGTTTCAGTATATTGATACAAATAACTTTTAGCACCTTTGAGCTTGTTAATTTTAAGCGTGCACTCACCTGAAGCCGGTCCCATCATAACTTCGAAGCCCTGTGGCTGACCGATTCTGTTTACCGGTTCAGGCAGTTTTTCTAACGGAAATCCGCTGGAGGTTAAAATAGTAATGTCTTTAATGCCCTGCGCCTGCACTGCGTTAAAAACCTGTTTCATGTCCGCGTTAACCTCATTACGTTTAATGTTTTTGGCAAGCGTATTCTTAGGACTCCTGTTTTCGCCTGTTGACGCATCTATCAATACCTGTAGCTCACTAACCTTTGAAATTACATCCGGAATCAACCCTGCGGCAGCCGGAAAGTTTGTATTATTAGTCAAACCTGTAATCACATTTTTGCAACGATTAACAAAACTATTATCGTTAATCCCACTCATACCTTGTTTAATTGTTAAATTTTTCATGTTTTTGTTTTTTTTTAATTGTTTAAATTTTTTATTTCTTTTGAATTGATCCCGATGTTTCGGGAGTTTTATGACTTGTATAACGCTAAACTAAAGTCGAAGGTTACGGTTATGTAATCTTTTTTTCGAAAAACCTTACATTTTTATAATTTATTCAATACTAAAACCATTTTCGTGTACACTAAAATCATTTTTGTATTCATTTTAAAATTTTAAGCGACACTAAAATGATTAATGTGTACACTAAAATCATTTTCGCGTTCATTTTAAAATTTTAAGCGACACTAAAATGATCAATGTGTACACTAAAATGATTTTCGCATTCATTTTAAAAATTTGGTGAAGGCTAAAATGATTTCAGTGTTCATTTTAAAATTTTAATGAACACTAAAATACTTTTCGCGTTCACTTTTAAATTATATTGAACACTAAAACTGTTATCGGGTATGCTAAAATGATTTCAGGCTTTGATAAAATGCTGTATTGGTTGACCCCTGTCAGGGTTTAAAACCCTGACAGGGGTAATATTATAATAACCTACCTTTGAAACTTATATTATATAAACCAACACTGGAATGAAAAGATTTTACGGGGTATTATTTTTGATAGTCTTAGGATTAACATCCTTAAATGCAGTTGCACAACCAAAGATAACTAACCCCAGCTCTAAAGGGGGGATTGCTGAAGTAAACAAGGTTGGGGTTGTTGGTGAACTAATGCAGCCGCAATCATTGGTTCAGATAATTGATAGTGTTTATCACTGGCGGTGGGATAGTATTGCTCAGGAATGGATGATAAACCCATATAGAAAAGAAATTTACACTTATGATTCCAATAACAATCTAACAAGTGAAACTTTTTCATTCAGCAATTTTGTAAATATATGGGTAGATCAGAGTAAATACACTTATTCTTACGATGTTAATAATAATTTACTGAATAAATTATGGGAGGGATGGAATGGCAGTACATGGTTTAATAGTAGTCAGGATTCATATACTTATGATGCCAATAATAATAAAATTAGTTGGGCTAATCAGATATGGGATTACAATAACAATATCTGGAAAAATTATTTTTTATACACCTACACTTATGACAGTATTAATAACATGACAAGGGATATCTGGCATACGTGGAATGGAAGTGCATGGGTCAATAATCATCAGGAATTATATGTTTATGATGCAAATAACAATTTGATAAATTATGAATATCAAAATTGGAACGGAAGTAGTTGGGATACAAGCAGTCAAATTATTTATAGCTATAACGTTAATAATTATAAAGTAAATGAGTTGTACCAGTACTGGAATAATAATATGTGGAATAGTTCGAACCAACATATATACACTTACGATATTAATAATAACCTGACAGCAGATTTATATCAACAGTGGGGCACAAATGCCTGGGATAATTTTACGCAATGGTCACATTCTTATGATGCTAATAATAATGAGACAAATTCTCTGATTGAGTATTGGAATGGTAGTGCCTGGGAGAATACTACCGCTGAAACATTTACATACAGTTCTAATAATCTAATAAGCTATTTAAAGCAAGCCTGGAGCAACAGCACCTGGTTTAATTACGTATATGACGTATATGACTATGATGCTGGCAATAATCAAATAAGATTACTGCATCAATATTGGGATGGAAGTGTCTGGTACAATTATCAACAAATTAGCAATTCTTATGATGTCAATAATTTCAAACAAAGCAATGCTTTAGAATGTTGGAATAATGATGGTACAAAAATAGTGGGTTGTGACAGTGCTTATTATTATTTTCATACCATAACAGGAATATATGATTTGACAACATTAAATAGCAACATAACCATCTCCCCCAACCCCGCCACCACCACCTGCACCATCACCTCAACACTTCCACACGCCACCA
>JANLUX010000246.1:0-4133 GCA_031363705.1 Bacteroidota bacterium | reverse complement strand
GAGTAAAGGAGAATAGATCCGAAGAGTACAGACACGCGTCCTTTGCGATCGCCCAAAATGCCCCAGAGAATACCTCCTATCAGCATGCCAATCATTTGCCAATTCATTAATGCCAAACCTGCATCAGTGAGAGCTTGTCCGCTGAGCCCTAGCGATTCGAGCGAGGGATTCTTAATTACTTGAAAAAGAATGAGGTCGTAAATATCGACGAAGTAACCTAAAGCGGCTACGACAACAATAATATTTAGCGGCGAGGTGATTGCATTTTTTTGTGCCATAGTTCGCAACAAATTTAGTATTGATATTCAAGCAACAAAGGGGGAGTGATGAAAAAAAATAACAAAATGCAAGAAAAATGCGCAATTAGAATTTGTCAGAATAGAATTTATACTACTTTTGCCCTCGGAGAGTTGGCAGAGCGGTCGATTGCGGCAGTCTTGAAAACTGTTGAGGTGTTACAGCCTCCTGGGGTTCGAATCCCTAACTCTCCGCAAATCAAAAATGCAAATCATAGATTATCAATGATTTGCATTTTTTGTTTAGATTCGTTTTTGGGATGATGCACTTTGTTCTCCGGTCGGAGAAATTTTATAACATGTCTGATTGGGATAAAAGTATCCTTGTAATATTACAGGGAACAAACCGTTAAGAATAGTAAAGTAATTAGAATATTTAAAGCTGAATGTGATTAACCAATTCTAAAAAAATGAAAATCCAACTAATTATCCCTACAATCATTTTCTCACTTATATCCTTAACCGGGCTTTCGCAAGATTCAATTTTTATTTATGACATTGCATCACAATCGCTCATACAGAAAATTATGCCTGCTTATAATGTAAATACAGTGTCAGACAGCACAAATCCATCATTCGGTATTCATGGTATTACTAATATGCCTTCTTCTCCACCACTTAATACTTACCCATCCACGAATATTTCTTTAAAACAAAAAGCATCTGATTTTTATACTGCATTTAATTTTCCTTTCTCCGCTGTTTCTTTAATAAGATATGGCTTCAACATTACAGCTGCAGTAATTGGAAAAAGAGCATTGCTTGTTTATAAATATGATGTGAGGCAACCTAATTCACATTGGAGAAACCTGGCTGATGCAAATCCTTTTTATGAAAACGGAACGATACAATACGGATGGAATAAACTCACTCCTGTCAGGTATTATGGCTTAAATTCATTTGACCTTCCATTCAACGGCATATTTGCAGTGGTTGAAGTGGCGGAGAATATTGGTGATGATGCAGGTTATTTTGGGTTAGCCTTTGATACCACAGCAAATGCTTATGATTCGCTGTTGTTATACAATATTTCTTATCCTAAAAAAGATCCTTCATTTCCTATTTATCCTGATTCTACAAACGGTGATACATTATACATGAAATATGGTCGTGTAGATTATTTAAACGCCAATTCATTTGCCGCTTATTATGGAGCTAACGGTGAATATGATTCTCCTTTTTTCGATGCAAATTTTCATGTGCGTGGTATCAGATGGTCTGCACAGGAGAATAATTTTCTCACAAGAAAAGAATTTTATTTTTTAAAATATGTCGTGGATTCTCTTGCTACTGCTGTAAATGAAATCAATAATAATGGTTTATTTACCATTTTTTCAAACCCGGCCACTGATCATTTAACTTTAGAATTACCACCAATTAATTCCATCACCCAAATTAAAATATTTAACATGCTTGGCGACCTCACCTATTCGCGAGCAATTACAAGTGAAAAAACAACTATTGACATTTCAACATTGATTAGTGGAGCATATATTGTTCAAGTTGAAATCAAAAATGCAATCAGCCGTCAGAAATTAATCAAACAATAAAATTGGGATAATATTTCCTGTGCGGTTTATGTTCCTTGCACCTGTACTCCTTACCATCTAAAATATAGTATAATTGTTGTTGGAAGAAACATCAACAAGGGCGGAAATAGTTTTCCAATAATGGCTGTGAGTTTTTTCCTACCATAATTTTTATTAGGTTTGGAGTGGAGTATGAAATACACCGCCTCCTGATAAAAACAAAATTTAAAATAAACTGTGATGAAAAAACCTGCCATTAATTTTATTGCAACATTAATCCTTATCACTCTTGTTTCTTTTTCAACCCATGCACAAACAAATGTAAGCGGAGGCGTTTTTACAAATACCATCTGGACGCTGGCTAACAGCCCTTACATCGTAATAGATACTACCGTGGTTTTTCCTGGTGTAACACTCACCATTGAGCCGGGTGTAACTGTGAGGTTTGATGATGCCATGTATCTTGAGATAAGGCAGGCAACGCTTATAGCAATAGGCACAGCCACAGATTCTATCACTTTTACCAGTAATTCGCTGGTGCCTGCTCCCGGCATTTGGGGACATGGCAGCCAGGGTGGTTTATGGATAAGCGGCTCAGCAGTATTTAATTTTTGCAATTTTGAATATGCAACATCAGGAATTCGCACTGCAAATAATCTTCCCTATATAAAAAACTCAAGTTTCACAAAAAATGGATATGGTGTATATAATCTAAGTAATACGCCTGTAGATTCCTGCATATTTAAATTTAATGACCGGGGCATTGGTTACATTAATGGTGGTGTATTAAATTACTGTACAATTTCAAATAATAATTATGGTGTTGAAGATTTTAACAATGCTACATTTAATAATTGCATCATTGATTCAAACATCAATGCACTTGAAGGCAGTAATTCAGCATTTCACAATTGCAGTATCAGTTATAACCGGTATGGGATTATATGCCGTCCGCAGGGTAATTTACTCAATCATTGTGTAATTAATTCAAATATTGTGCGGGGTATTATATTGATGAGTTCTTTTAAACGGGATACGATAATTAATTGCGAAATAAAGTATAACGGCACAGGAATAGTTGCTCAAACATCCCAACCCTCATTAATTACACAATGTGAAATAGAGTATGATACTATAGGTATTTTGATCAATAAAAATGCAGCAGATTTTTTCTGTAATAAAATCTGTAATAATATTTCTTATAGTGTACAGATGAATACATCAGCTAATTTTAATATATCAGATAATTATTGGTGTACAACCGACTCCGCCACTATTGCCGCAGCCATTTATGATGCTTATGATAATGTAATTTACGGGCTTGTAACATTTATGCCAATTGATACATCTCAATGCTATATAGTAACCGGTGTTTCAACTCTTGATGATCACACTTTATCATTCACCATTTTCCCGAATCCTGCTGCTGATTATTTAACGGTTGCACTTTCTGCGATGAGTTCCCTATCAGAAATTAAAATATTCAGTATGCTTGGTGAATTAGTTTATACAGCTGGAAATACAAGTGAAAAAACAACTATTGACATTTCAACTTTGGTAAGCGGAGCATATATTGTTCAAGTGGGAACTCAAGATGGAATAAGCCGGCAGAAATTAATCAGGCAATAAAGGTTATCAGCAATTTTCATGTAAGTCAATCCTCATTCCCCCTAAAGCGCTGTGAATGTGCATGTGAATATTTTTTTTATCCCTTCCCCATGTTACTTCCATCAGGCAATTACTTTGTCGATATAATCCTTACTGGTTTATATTTTTCATTAAAACCTCTTTTATTGCTTTTAATAGTTCACCTTTACCATGTATTGTAATTATCTGCAGTTTAAAATGCGACACTAAGTGCTGCGATACAGGAGTTAAAAAAACCAATACAACTAACAGCGTATGAAAATGTTTACCTGCCTGCCTGCTATGGAATAACCAATGGATAATCCATTTAAAATTCCGGAAACCATTTCTGATTAATTTAATAATAACTAAATCATGAAACATGAAAAAACTAATTACATCCATTGCATTTGTATTATCATTTGTAAACTTATTTGCTCAACCTGTGTTACATGGCGACAGCCTGCACACCGGTTTAAGCTTTAATCTCTATGTAATCACCAATGTAAACGCATCCGGTTTTGCTCCGGGAGGTCCCAATGCCAGCTGGGATATTAGCGCAGGTGTAGCCAACCTGGTAGGCACAGCTGAATTTCAGGCAATGGCATCCACTCCTTTTGCTGCACAATATCCTGCAGCAAACTTTGCTGTTAAGTTTGTGATAGGTGGTGTAACGGATTAC
>JANLUX010000053.1:0-16999 GCA_031363705.1 Bacteroidota bacterium | reverse complement strand
CTTAATTGATGACCGTTTGCGAAAAAAATTACCAGGGCAATGGCATGCAACAAATAAATATGAAGAATATAATAGAAGAAAGGTACCCTGCCATAAACAATAATCTTACTGGTGAGTTTCAGTCCTCGCAGAGTCTCCTTTTTAGGGACTCTGCGCTAACACAGGCTGCAATCTCACTCCTTGGTTGGCGTCCGCGCCAACCTTCCTATTCCCAACCAACCGTAATTTTATTCTCATTCCTCATCTTAAAGCAAAAAAAAGCCGCCCTCACAGGCGGCTTCCCTTTAAAACCAAATTAACATTCAAAAAATCAAATTCTTATGCGTTTACCGGTGCAGGTGTAGGTGTAGTTACCGGTTCAGCAATCATCATAATATCGTAATGAGTCATTTTATCCTGTTCCAGTGTTATATCAAATTCTGCGGTAGTATAATGTAAGGCGCGCACACGTATCGTACACCTTTCCATTTCCAATCGTTTAAAGCTGTAATGTGCTTTTGTATTAGTGGACGTCTGGCGGTTGCCTGTTGGCATTAACACCTCAATTAAGCAATGCTTCAGCAACTGTCCTGTTTCTGCATCCTTAACATAACCCTCCAGTCCCTTGGTAGCACTGTTATAGTTATAGATCTTCCTGCTGTTCTTGTAAGCCATAAAAAAAGGCTTGTTGTCCCTGTAAAACTCCATGTTGTTATCAAGGCGTTCCATCAGGTCTTTCATCATTTCAGTACTCGCAGTGTCTCCTTTTTAGGGACTCTGCGTTAATTGTCCTTCTCACAAATAACTCAACCACCAATTCGTATGCGTGCTCTTATAATTATTATACCATCTGCATGGAAAATAAAGCAGCACTACAGCTCCCATCCACAATAAATAAGTCTGCCATAAGTGTATTCCGTTACCCGGACCAAATCCACCCAAATATTTTCCATGATTAAGTTCGCTTAATTGATGACCGTTTGCGAAAAAAATTACCAGGGCAATGGCATGCAACAAATAAATATGAAGAATATAATAGAAGAAAGGTACCCTGCCATAAACAATAATCTTACTGGTGAGTTTATTTTTCCATTGTTCGGCAAACGCAAGAAATAACATACCTGGTCCGATTGTCATAAGCAGATAAAGTAATGATGGAGGATATTTTGTGGTATTGATGAATGATAACAGCGTAAAAATTTCAGTGGACTGTGTTTTCCAGTGAAACGATTCACCATAAAAATTTCCTGAACGAAGAATGACAAAAAGCAAAATGGTTCCCAATCCCAATTGCAATAATATTTTTTTTCTTTTCTGAACACTGATATCAGGCTTATATAATTCTCCGAAAAATATTCCCAGTGCCATCACTCCTACCCATGGCAGCAATGGATACAAAACCAGAAATGTATGTTTGGAGTCTATCACAAATTCATGGGGCACGTGAAGCACTGAATATAAAAACCCGCTTAATGATTGAGAAACATTGGCATCAAAAGGATCTAATAAGTTATGACCAAATACAATTACCAGACTTAATATTAAAAGTAAAATCCTTGGTAAGAATATCAATACTGACAGCACTACCATGCTTAATCCTAAAACCCATATCACAAATGCGCCAAAAAACAAATAGGATAACGTTCCTTCCCAGCCAAAATAAACAATGGTTAATTCCATAATCATTAACCATATTCCACGTGTAAATAAAAACCGCGAAAGCTCCTGTTTGGTTTTTCGCTGACTTACAAAATAAATAGAGGTGCCTGATAAAAAAACAAAAACGGGTGCACAGAAATGGGTGATCCACCTGGTAAGAAAAAGTACGGGAGAAGTTTTTGAAAAATCCAACGGATCAATTCCACTATTGGTTGCAGCATGAAAAAAGTCACGTGCATGATCCAGTGCCATAATGATCATAACCAATCCACGAAGAAGATCAATGGATTGAACTCGTGATTTTTGAAGTGGTAATGTCATATTTAAAAAATTAAGTTACACATAAGATACATCGTTACTGAGTTCAATTTAGTTTTTCAATTTGAAAAGCATGGATAATAAGCGGGGAATTGCAGGGTTATCATTTTCATCAAACCATTCTGAAATATTTACACATTCAAAATTATTTGTGGTTGCTGCATTAAAGTAATCAGAAATATTGTGAACATGGCATTCTAATTCAAACACTTCGTTTCCTTTCTCAAACCGTGCTTTGCTTCCACTGTATTGTTTGAATGGATGCAATTCACCTAAATAAAAGTACCCATGAGTTTTCAATACAATACTTGCCTGTTCAAAAATAAAATCAATGTTTTCAATATGTTCAAGCACAAGACTACAGGTAACCAGATCAAATTTTTGCATTGCAAAATTCCATTGCCTGGTTATATCCGCTTGCTGAAATAACACATTTTTATTCTTGATTTTAGCAATTGCTTTACTGATCATTTCACTTGAGAAATCAACAGCAACAACGTGTTTTGATTTAGATCCAATCCACTCAGTATTTTTTCCGGTACCGCATCCGATTTCCAAAACTTCTGAAAAAATAATCTTTGAAAGAACAGTACGCAAAGCTATTGCTTCAGCATCACGCGTTTTGTTAATTACTGAATCATATGTTTCAGACCATTTATCATAAGCTTCGCGGTTATTCATGTTGTTACTTGGCTTTTGAAAACTGAATTTTATAACCGATACCAGCGGTAGCAATCCAGATTTTTTTATCAGCCCTATAGTAAAAGGGAAAAGATAAAATCAGTTTCCTGATAAAAATTTGCGGACCTATTCCAAGTACAGGCGTTGCTCTGATTTCATCTTTATAATAATTATCCTTTAATACTTTCACTTTGCCAACACCAAGTGATGGAAGCAATGTTAATGTTACCGCTACTTTGTGATTAAAATCAAATTTAAGTTGTGCTCCTCCCATATTATAATAAGCAGATTTTCCATCAGTGGTAACACATACTGACCCATCAATAGAAAAAGTGTGCTTAATCTTTGTTTGACTGTCATCCTGAGCATGAGAATTTAATGTCAACAAATACGCGACTGTAACGAGAAAAAATTTTTTCATGAGGTGGTTTTGTTTTTATTAAGATGAGCTTTCGCAAGAAATGTCCAGCCTGCACTCCAGCATAATGATGCAATGGTAAATAAAATAATCAGCAATAATCCTGCGCTGTAAACTGACAAACGTTTCCATAACAATCCAACGCTATCCTGTTGTATCCCGGCACAACTTAACAATGTTTCTTTGTTTTGATTGCATGAATTATCTTTCATCAATTCAAGTGCAAGAGGCGTTAAGCCTGAAGATTGCAAATCAAAACCAACCTGCCATCTTTCTTCAGGAAACTCTTCAGGAACTATGGTTGTGAAATCAATTAAAAACAAATACAACAGAATCAATACAAATGAAACAGAAAGCAATTTCATTGCACGACCTGTATATTGTTTTATGATAGTATTTACACTTTTTCTTCCATCATCTTTATTCGCAATTATAACAATAACCGCCACTGACAAAGCAGAAACAATAATTGCAATTCCTTTAAATAACGGAGGAGCAAAATTGTTAAAGAAAGAAAATCCGGGAACGATTACGCCAATGCTTGCAGCGATGCCATAAAACGACTTTAACGTTTCAATGATTTTTATCATTGCAATTCAGTGAGCGTAACCATTGAAGAATCAAGCTTGATATAAACTCTGCGTTTTAAGTCTGATGTAGGCTTGCCTTTTCTTTCGCTCCAGATATAATACTGACCCGGAGCTAATTTCACTTTGCAATTATTGGTAGGATTATCAGCTTGTCGTGGTGGATTATTCCTGACTTTTTCAAAAATGGTTTGGAATTTAATAATAGCTCCATCTTCTTTTGTTGCAAGTTTAACCACAGCAAATTTTCCCTGTTTCTTATAATTATCTGTTATCCCCTGCATAAATTCTTCAAAATATTTTTGCTTCTCGCAGGTCGCCATATCATTTTGATACCAGCCATAATGCTCTTTTAAATCAGTTGGAACTTCACCTGCAGGATCTGATTTTTTCAGCTCACTAATACTCTGTTCAATAAAACTGATTGTCTCTTCATGTGTTGGCTCCAGAGTTGATTGAGCAGGTGCATATCGGATAAAAAATATTCCAATAGCAATTATTAAAATATTTTTTTTCATGGTTTAAATTTGAATCAAATATAAATAATCACAGATACTTTGTGATGCTTAGGCACGAAGCATCTCTTCGGATGCATAAAAATAATTCGTGCTATTGATGAACGGTGTCTATTAATATTAACCCTTCGAGGTTTAAAAAAACCTCGGAGGGTTTGGAAAAGATTATCTTATTTTAATTTTTGCTAACGCCCAATAATTTTAAATGAATAAACTCCTTTAAACATGCTTCATTATTTTAATCACCACATTCTTTGAAGTGGGTGTATTACTTTTTTCCGCAGTGCTGTTGATTGGAACCAAAACATTTGTTTCAGGAAAATAAGTGGCGGTGCATTTTAATGGAATGTTGAACTCAACAACGATAAACTTTCGTGCAACCCTTTCAACTCCATCAAAATAATTAAAAAGATCAACCACATCACCGGCTTTTAATCCTGCTTTTAAAATATCATTTGCATTCATAAAAATTATTCTTCGCTCATTATAAACACCACGATAACGATCATTCAATCCATAAATAGTGGTATTGAACTGATCATGGCTGCGGATGGTCATCATCATGTATTCATCCTCTTCTAACGGAGTTACTGTGATATCTGCGATATTAAAATTTGCCTTTCCGGTAAAGGTGTTAAAGTTTTTTTCGCGATTAGCATTAGGCAAATAAAAACCTCCGGGCTTCCTGACACGTTCATTATAATTTTCAAAACCATGAATTGTTTTTGAAATATCATTTCTTATCTCATCATAATTATTTTGATACAATGCCCAGTTCACCTTTGATTTTTCACCGAAGGTTGCCTGTGCTAAACCGCAAACAATCACGGGTTCACTCAGCAAGTCATCAGATACAGGTTTTAAATTCCCTTTGGATAACTGAATTACACCCATTGAATTTTCCGTTGTCACTATCTGATCAATCCCATTCATTACATCTCTGTCACTTCTTCCAAGGCACGGAAGTATGATTGCCTCTTCGCCATGTACCAGATGACTTCGGTTTAACTTGGTGGAAACATGCACTGTTAATCTGCACTTTCGCAATGCTTCAGCTGTGTAGGTAGTATCAGGAGTTGCTGAAAGAAAATTGCCGCCCATAGCAAAAAAAACTTTTGCTTTACCTTGATGCATTGCATGAATGGCCTCTACAGTATCGTAACCATTTTTGCGCGGAGGTTCAAAACCAAAAACATTTTTAATGTTGTCAAGAAATATTTGTGATGGTTTTTCATAAATACCCATAGTTCGATCGCCTTGTACATTACTATGTCCGCGAACAGGGCAAGTGCCTGCTCCGGCTTTTCCGATGCTACCTTTAAGTAATAATACATTCACAATTTCTTTAATGGTATCCACTGCATTTTTATGTTGTGTAAGACCCATTGCCCAGCATGCAATAATTTTTTTCTTCTGTGCAATTACTATTGCAGCTTTTTTAATTTCTTCTAAAGGAACTCCACAGGCATGTGCAAGATAACCGAGATTATATTTTTTAATATGACTAATCAGCAAATCATAATCCATCGTATGCTCATTGATAAACTGATGATCGAAAACAGTTCCCGGATTTTTTTCTTCTTCCTGCCAAAGCAACAATTCAATCGCTTTAAGCAATGCCATGTCTCCATTAATTTTTACCTGCAGAAACATATCAGCAAGCTTTGCTTTGACTCCTAATACTCCATTAATTGTTTGCGGATTATTAAACCCGATCAAACCTGTTTCAGGTAACGGGTTAACTGAAATAATAATACATCCGTTTGCCTTTGCTTTTTGCAATGCAGTTAACATGCGTGGATGATTGGTGCCGGGATTTTGACCGAGAATAATTATTACTTCTGCCTGGTAAAAATCTTCGAGCTTCACAGATCCTTTTCCAATTCCCAATGATTCTGTGAGTGCAACACCACTTGACTCATGACACATGTTAGAACAGTCAGGTAAATTATTTGTGCCATATTCACGCACAAACAACTGGTATAAAAATGCTGCTTCGTTACTTGTTCTTCCTGAGGTATAAAACACAGCTTCATCAGGATCATTTAGATTATTTAATTGTTGTGCAATTTTTTTAAAAGCATCATCCCATGCTATCGGTTCATAATGAGTTGCACCCTTTGGTAAATACATCGGTTGAGCAATGCGACCTTTTTTACCAATGTGATAATCATCCAACAGCGATAATTCTTTAACAGAATGCTGAGCAAAAAAATCAGCTGTTATTTTTTTGGTAGTTGCTTCTTCGGCAATGGCTTTTGCACCGTTCTCGCAATATTCTGCAATTCGTGATCGGTCATCATCCGGATCAGGCCATGCACACCCCGGACAATCATAACCATCTTTCTGATTGAGTTTTGAGAGTGCTTTTAACCCGCGACCTAAACCCATCTCATTCAGAATATGTTCACCGCTTGAGATTACAGCAGGAATTCCGGCAGCAACTTCTTTTGGTTTACCAATTTTTAATCCTGTAAATTCTTCAGGATTTTCTGCATGGGGATGTCCTGTATTGTCAATCATAATTCTTCAATGCATTTCTATGAATTAAATGATATAAATGTAATTCGTCATTGCGAGGAACGAAGCAATCTTTTCATAGCATGAGATTGCTTCGTTCCTCGCAATGACGGTTTGCTTGTAACTACTTATGTCTTTTCAGCCAATGGATTTGGATAATTATCACTTTGATCTTCTATAGTATTGTCTAAACATTTAAAATCTTTTTCAATTAAGAGAAATAATTTTTTACCGCCTGCTATTTCCATTTCACTTTCAATTCCGACACGATTGGTATTTGTCCAATCGGTTGAAATTTGTTCAGGAATTGATAACGTTATTTTATTGTCAGCAAACTCAGCTGACAATTCCTCCCCATATAATTTATTTTGCATGGCATAAATAAAAGCGCTGTTTCCAAATTCAGTTCTCTCTTCCAGATATCCTTCTTTTCCAAAATAATCCACTTCAGATTTTGTTAAGCGGAAGCGGATGGAATTTCCTTTGATGCGTAGTTTCATTTTAATGCGTTGAAGTTTATTCTTTGCTCTCCTGAATAAATATTAAATCTTTTATCTCTTAAAAAACCAATCAGTGTAATATCAAACTCCTTTGCCATTTGCACTGCAAGGCTTGATGGTGCTCCTACAGCAGCAATTATTTTTATTCCGGCCATCACCGCTTTCTGCACTAATTCAAAACTTGCACGTCCACTCAGAAGTAACAAGTGTTGAGGTGCTGAGGTATTGAGGTGATGCGGTAATGCAGCACCGATTAATTTATCCAATGCATTATGTCTTCCTACATCCTCACGCACAAAAATTAATTTTCCATTTGCATCAAACAATGCAGCAGCATGTAGTCCTCCGGTATATTCAAAAACATTTTGATGTTTTCTCAATTCATCAGGCAGTTGATAAATTAACGCTGCATCAAACTTCAGGTTATCATTTATAGAAACAATATTGCAGATGGTTTTAACAGACTCAATGGAAGTTTTGCCACAAACTCCACAACTTGAAGAAGTATAAAAGTGTCGTGATAATTTTTTTAAATCAAATTCAACATGCGGATGTAATTCAACGCGGACAATATTCTCATGGTCCTGTTCGCGATAATTATCAGTGCAATACTTTATTTGCGAAACATCGCTCACATTTTTGATAATTCCTTCTGTAAATAAAAATCCGATAGCTAATTCAAAATCATTTCCCGGAGTACGCATGGTAACGGATATGCTTTGTTGATGTCTTTCGCTTTGTTTGCCAAAACCTAATCTTATCTCCAAAGGTTCTTCTGCAGCAAGCAAATCGTCTGCATCAGTAATTCCATCAGCATTAACTTTTTTAATGTGAGAAGAAGCGACTAATGATTTAATCATTTATCAAAAATAAATATAATCACATGTTGATCATTACTTCATAGTATTATTTCTCTTCCTAATGACAATGAAAAAATTTATCTACCCGAAAAAAGATTATTATTGTATAGTAATACTTTTCCGATGACTTCAATCAAACAACACATATTTATCAAATCCTGAATCGCATTATGAAACCTATTATTGATCTCCATTGCCACCCTACAATGAAACCTTTTGGTTATAGTTTTAATGAATGTATTGCAAGCAAGGATCAGAGCGAAATGTCGTGTCCGTGGCATGATACAAAAGAAGGAATGGGTGCTGCATTTATAAAAGACGTTACAGGCATTGCTCCGTTCAGACAATCTGATTTTAATACGCTGAACAAAGGGAATGTAAAAATCGTGTGTTGTTCATTGTATCCCCTAGAGAAAGGTTTTTTTGTGGAGCATGATGGTATAAAAGAATTTCTGTTAAGATATGTTACCGCACTCGGCAAAAGCAGAATAGAGAATATCCGTTCTCACAATAATTATTTCGAAAATTTAACAACAGAATACGAATATTTAAAATCATTGGTCGGACAAACGGTGAATTTTAACGGTGAGGACCATACCTATTTCATCGCAAAAAAATACAGTGATATCGAAACATTTTTAATCAAAGATCCTCCCAACACTATTATTAATATCATAACAATGGAAGGTGCACATGTTTTCAATAGCGGAATAGCTTCAGGCTTATCCGATGAAAATAAAGTCAAAGCAAGCAACAGTGAAGTATTGCAAAATGTGAAGACAGTAAAAGATTGGGAGTACCGTCCCCTATTTATCACATTTGCTCATCATTTTTATAATGAGTTTTGCGGACATGCGCGAAGTCTGAGCTTAGGTAAAGCAGCAGGAGTGACACAGGAGCTTGGATTAAATTCTGACTTTACCCAATTAGGCTTTGATGTGCTGGATGCTTTGCTAGATGATACAAATGGCAAACGCATTTATATTGACATCAAGCACATGAGCCGTGCGTCACGCAAAACATATTTCAATCTGCTGAAAACAAAATATAAAAACGAAGACATACCTGTGATTGTAAGTCATGGTGCAGTAACCGGTTTTAAAAATGAAAGCGAAGAAGAAACTATCAAGGGCGCATCAGGATTTTTCCGTACTGATGATATTAATTTTTATGACGAGGAAATTATTGAAGTTGCAAAAACAAATGGTGTGTTTGGTTTGCAATTGGATGAACGTAGAATTGCAAGTGCCGAAAGTTTAAATTCTTTGAACACTGCCGATCCACCTTCAAGCAACCAGGATTGGGCTAAACTTTTATGGCGGCAGATTCAACATATAGGACAAGTATTGGATAATGCAGGATTACCCGCCTGGGATATTGCAGCCATGGGAACTGATTTTGACGGAGTGATAAAACCAATGGGAAAATATTTTACGGCTGAGGAGTTACCACAGCTGGAAAAAAATGTTTTACCGCATGCAAAAAAGTTTATGAAAGATAATTTGCTTAAACTGCATGCAAACAGAACTGCACAGCCGGTAGAAATTATTGATAAAGTTTTCAGGGGAAATGCATTGAGGTTTTTTAAAGCATATTTGAAAGAGAAGCAGGAAGCTATTGTGTAGTGATTATTTTCGATTGCAACTGCCAACTATCTTTGTGCCTCATTTAATAATATGCGCATTTCATTTAACTGGTTAAAAGATTTTATTGACATCACTCAGACTCCTCAGGAGATTGCGGCTTTGCTGACAGGCTGTGGTTTGGAAGTAGAGAATATGGAAGAGTGGGAAAGCATAAAAGGTGGCTTGAATGGATTGAGAGTTGGTAAAGTTTTAGAATGTGTTAAACATCAAAACGCTGATAAACTTTCACTTTGCAAAGTAGATGCAGGCACAGGAGAAATTTTGAATATTGTTTGCGGAGCACCTAATGTTGCAGCCAATCAAAAAGTAATTGTGGCAACGGTTGGAACAAAGCTTTTCCCGACAACCGGTGAGCCGTTTGAAATAAAGAAATCCAGAATCCGTGGTGAAGAATCCAATGGAATGTTGTGTGCCGAAGATGAAATTGGTATGGGTGTTTCACATGCAGGGCTTTTGATTTTACCTGATGAACTTGCAATTGGTTCTTCTATCGCTGATTATTTTAAAGTAACGAAGGATGTTGTTTTTGAAATTGGTTTAACTCCCAATCGTGCTGATGCTGCTTCGCATCTTGGTGTTGCACGTGATTTAAAAGCATTGTTATCAAAAGAAAAACAAGTTGAATTACGAGTTCCGTCAGTTGACGCTTTCAAAGAAGTTGCAAATACAAATCCAATCGAAGTTGTAGTAAAAGATGAAGATGCTTGTCCGCGATATTCCGGTGTGTGCATTAATAATGTGCAGGTAAAAGAATCTCCTGCGTGGTTGCAAAATCGTTTGAAGGCAATTGGAATGCGACCGATTAACAACATTGTGGATGCAACCAATTATGTAATGATGGAATTGGGTCAGCCGTTACATGCATTTGATGCAGATAAAATTGAAGGAAGTAAAATCATCGTTCAGCAATTTCCGGTAGGAACTATATTTAAAACCCTTGATGAAGTTGAACGAAAGTTGAATGGAACCGAGTTGATGATTTGTGATGAGAAAGAAGGATTGTGTATTGCAGGAGTTTTTGGCGGAATAGAATCAGGGGTGACTAATACCACACAAAATATTTTTTTAGAAAGTGCTTGTTTCAATCCTGTGAGTGTGCGTAAAACTGCAAAGCTGCATGGCTTGCATACAGATTCTTCTTTTCGTTTCGAACGTGGCACTGATCCTGACAATACAGTGATTGCATTAAAACATGCGGCTATATTAATTTCTGAATTGAGCGAAGGAAAAATTTCTTCAGCTATAACTGATATTTATCCTCAGCCATTGCAACCATTTAAAGTGCGCTTGCATTTTGATTATTTGAATCGATTGACAGGTGCAATAATTCCTTTGACGGATGTAAAAAGAATTTTAGAATCACTATCCATCGTAATTGAAAATGAAACGAGCGATTACCTTGACTTATCAGTTCCAAGATATAAAGTGGATGTTACTAGAGAGGCAGATGTAGTAGAAGAAATTTTACGCATCTATGGATACAATAATATTCCATTGCCAAAAAAAATGAACAGCTCATTGCCTGTGTTTAATAAAGAAAGTGATTTGTCATGGCAGCAAAAACTGAGTTATTATTTATCAGCACAAGGCTTTAATGAAATACTAAATAACAGTTTGACAAAATCATCTTATGGTGAGACGGGGGTGAAGCCTGTTGAATTATTAAATCCACTGAGCAACGATTTAAATGTAATGCGATCTCACATGCTCTATAACGGATTGGAAGCAATTGCATACAATCAAAACCGAAAGCAAAGCAATGTTCGTTTTTTTGAATTTGGAAAAACTTATTTCAGTTATGATAAAGGTTTTAATGAAACTGCACGACTTGCATTATGGTTAAGTGGGGAGCGTTATGATGAAAACTGGCAGCAACTCAATCGCAAGTATGATGTGTATTATCTGAAATCCATCATTGATAATTTGTTTGCGCTTTGCGCAATGGATAAAAAGAATTTAAAGATTGAACCCGATACATCGGGACAAGAAAGTGAACTTTATTCACAGTCTTTAAAATATTCCATTGGTAAAAAAGAATTGGCAGTAATCGGAGTGGTAAATAAAAGCATCACAAAAAAATTTGATATTCAATCCACAGTTTTTTACGCGGATATTAACTGGGAAAATATGCGTCCGTTGCTTAATTCAGTTTCACAAAAAGTAAAAGAAGTTTCCCGTTTCCCGGAAGTAAAAAGAGATTTGTCGATGTTACTCGACAGAAAAGTAAAATACGAAGAGGTAGAGAAAATTGCTTTTGATACTGAACAGAAAATTTTAAAAGAAGTTCGTTTGTTTGATGTGTATGAAGGAGAAAAAATTGACAAAGAAAAAAAATCCTATGCAGTGAGTTTTATTCTTCTTGACGAACAAAAAACACTGGAGGAAAAACAAATTGAAAATATTATGAAAGAGCTGATGAATAGTTTTGAGCAGAAGTTGGGTGCTGTGATAAGGAAATAATAAATAGAATGATATAGAAGTAGGACGCATGATTGACTATTATCTTTCTCAATCATTTCGCTCTGCTTAACATGCGCTACTTAAAAATTTAAATCTTTAATTATCTTTATCTATAATTTCTCAACCATGAAACCACTAATTATTTATTTACTAGTTATTTTTTCAATCAACTGCCATGCGCAAACAAAAGTTTTCGAAGTGAGTGCCGGGGGATTAGGTATGGCTACTGGTGGGTACGGATATTCAGGAAGCATAGGTGCGGCTGATGATGGAACAGGTAATGTTGATTTAATGGGATACTATGGCTATCGTTATTTGCGCAAATGCGATAGCACCGGCAATATGGTATGGTTTTCAACATTTAATGATTCTATCCAATCTGATACTGTTCATAATATCAACGATACTATTACATCCTATCAGACCAACTATTACAGTGTTGTTTCAAATCCTGGAAATGGATATGCTATGGTAGGTGAAACCGATTCAACAATTACTGTTAAGAATTCTGCCGGTGCTACCATTTACCAGGGAGGAGGTAGATTCATTAATCTCTCAAGGATTTCATCATCCGGTAACATTCTATGGTCTAAAATATTTCCAACCAATTACTACACACATCCCCGGATTATTTACAATTCAGTATCCGCAAAATATTTGATTTATAATAATGCCGCAATTGTTGTACTCGATTCTATAGGAAACATTGATTTTACCATGATATTTTTTAGTAATCCAAAATATGGCTGCGTAGCTACACCAGATGGAAATTTTCTTGTAAGAGTAAAGGACAACTTTGATAGTTTCATATTCAAAATAGACACCTCCGGAAACATTCTTTTTTCCAATAGCTACTCAAATGGATTAATGCCTTATCCAGAATATGGGACAATAGCTGAGGTTAATGGTCATATTGTTTTTACTTCAGATTCCAACATAGTTTATTGCGATTCAGTTGGACAGGTATTGTGGTCTTTAGCGTCAAATGAACACCTCGTGGGCTTAATGAGTTGGCACAATGCTTTTTTAAAAGTTTTTATTGATAAATACTATTCATCTCCATGGGGCAATGGTTGGGAGCATCATAGGAATTTTTACACCAATACTTTTGATTCAAACGCCAATTTATTGTCCACTTGTTTTAGCACATCTACGAGCAGCTACTCTTATAATAGTAATTCAGGGTATGAAGTATTAAAGGAAATAAGCCTGAATGATAATCATATATTGTTTTCGAGCAATGATACAATACGTATTCAAACCCTGCCGGCACAATTTGTTTCGGGTACTTTTAATACATTAACTCAGACGGACTATAACGGATACGGGTGCACAACAACATCTGATTCCTATACTCCGATATTTACTCCGTCACTTTTTACTAATACGCCATTTTCACCTTCTTATTCTGTAGATACCACCTATAGCAGCAGAAACTACGGCATTGTTAACACATTCTCGACCCCTACGAATGCTATAACCTGTCAGGGTTATGTGAATGTAGAAAATATGGAGAAGGACCAAACATTTTTATCAATTGCTCCAAACCCTGCCAATAGTTTCATCACTATCTCCGCTCCTTTCTTTACTTCGTCAATTCTTAGGCTTTATGATCTCACAGGACGTATTGTACATCAGCAAAATTTCAATGGAAACATAACTTTAAATATCCAATCATTAAACTCCAGTCTTTATATAATTGAAATAAATGATGGAAAGGGAAAAATTACAAAACAAAAATTAATTAAAAATTAAGACTGCTTCATCCTCCTAACCAAGCATAACTTAAGACTGTACATGGGGAAGGTGATGGCTTCAAAATATTTTTATAAACCATTGCTATACCTTAGCCGGTTCAAATGAAAACATTCTCCGAATTAAAACTCACACGTCAGCTATTAAATGCTGTTGATGATTTGGGTTATACTACACCTACTGCAATCCAGGAAAAAGCAATCCCGGTAATTTTAAGCGGACAGGATGTAATCGGAGTTGCACAAACAGGAACAGGAAAAACTGCAGCCTATCTTTTACCGTTGCTTCGTTTGTTAAACTATGCACAAGGAAATGAACCTCGCGCACTCATACTTGCACCCACGCGTGAACTCGCCATTCAAATTGCAAACACCATTAAAGATTTATGCAAGTACACTGATTTGCGTTATGCTGTTGCGTATGGAGGTTCGGGTGCAAAGCTGCAGATTGAAGCAATCGAAAAAGGAATTGATATTCTTATTGCGAGTCCCGGACGTTTTTTGGATCTATATTTAACAGGAAATATTGTTGTTAAGAAAATAAAATTTTTAGTACTGGATGAAGCAGAGCGTTTGATGGATATCAGTTTTATCTCTCAGTTTCATCGCATCCTTGAAATCCTTCCGCGGAAGCGGCAAAATCTTTTGTTCTCAGCAACCATGAGTGATTTGGTACAAAGGATTGCAGGAGATTTTCTAAATTTTCCTGTGGTGATCAATATAGAACCGGAAAGAAAAACTGCAGAAACGGTAAGTCAGTTAGTGTATGAAGTTCCGAACCTCGATACAAAAATTAATATGTTAAATCATTTACTCGAAGACGAAACATCTTTTAATAAAGTCATTGTTTTTTGCAAAACGAAATCAGAAGCTACCAACATCGGTAAATATCTTTTAAGAAAACATGGAGAAGAAAAAGTGCGTGTGATACATGGAAACAAAACACAGCAAACGCGCATCAATGCCATGCAGGCTTTTCGTGAAGAACCAATCCGCATTTTAGTTACAACAGATGTTGCATCACGTGGATTAGATGTGATAGATGTGAGTCATGTCATCAATTTTGATGTGCCATTGGTGTATGAAGACTATGTACATCGCATCGGAAGAACAGGTCGTGCATTTAAAACAGGTCACAGCATTACGTTTGTTACCATGGCTGATGAATATCATTTAAAGAAGATTGAAAAATTAATTCAGCAAAAAATTCCAAGATTACCATTACCTGAAAAAGTATTTATTGAAAAAACTCCTTATGATGAAAAACAGGAGATGCTTAAGGAGATTGACCGTCAAATAAGAAAGGAGAATCCGGAATTCTTAGGAGCGTTTCATGAAAAGAAGAACTCAGCAGCAGGAAGCAATGGCAGAAAGCAGGTGAAGAAGGTAGCGGGAAGAGAAGAAGGCAGAAGAGGAAAAAGCAGAAATAAAGTTGCAGGAGGCAGCAGCAGAAATCAGGAGAAGAAAAAAGTGACAGATAGCACAGGTCGGTTGAAGGGAAAAAAATTTAGGTAGTGATAAAATTTTCAATTTATTTTAAGTGAAGACAACTATCGAAAGTCGGCTTCCCTCTCCTGTCGGAGAGGGACAGGAGGGTGAGGCGAATATATCCTCATCACCAAATAAAAATCTCAAATGGATTTATCTTGTATTGCTTTCCTTGATCTGGGGCAGTTCATTTATTTTAATGAAACGTGGATTGATTTATTATTCTCCTGAACAGGTTGCTGCAATCAGAATAACAGTTGCGTTTGCTGCATCATTTCCATTGGCAATATCAGGATTCAGGCATATCAGGAAAGAAGATTGGAAATATATTATAGTTCCCGGAGTAGTGGGAAGTGGTATTCCTGCGCTATTGTTTGCAATTGCACAAACGCATATCAACAGTTCACTTGCGGGAATGTTGAATTCGCTCACTCCATTATTTACTTTGTTGGTGGGTTATCTTTTTTTTAAATATAATTTTAAAATCAACCATGTGCTGGGGGTTATTCTCGGTTTTCTCGGTGCTGCGGGTTTGGTACTCATCCGTGCAGATGGTTTGTATTTTGATCCCGATAGTTCGGGAGCAGGTTTTGCCTTATTGATTGTAGTTGCAACTTTACTTTATGGTATTAGTGTAAACACCATAAAAGCAAAGCTTGGACATATCAACGCAATCACGATTTCGGGTTATGGATTACTCTTTGCTGCCATTCCATATGCCATTTATTTGTTTTTCTTTTCTGATTTTCTCACCCGGCTTCACACCCAACCAGGAGCCTGGACAGGATTTGGTTATGTTTCTACACTTGCCATCATGAGCACAGCCACATCCAATATACTTTACTTCCACATGGTTAAAATTTCCAGCCCCTTGTTTGCATCCGCTGTCACTTATTTTATTCCCATCATTGCTTTAGGCTGGGGAATGATGGACGGAGAACAACTGCAAGCAGCTCACATTGTTGCATTTGCATTTATTTTAGCAGGTGTATCCCTCATCAGCTACCGTTCATCTAAAGGTTGATAGCCTCTTTTTATAAATTTTAGAAATCCGGGTTTTTATTATGGATTAAAATTCTATATTTGCGTCCCCAATTTTAGTAAAGCAAAAAGCTCATGTACGCAATCGTAAATATCGCAGGTCAGCAATTTAAATTAACGGAAAACAGACCCGTTTATGTTCATCGTTTAGACGCCAAAGAAGGTGATTCTCTGGAGTTTGGAGAGGTTTTACTTGCTGAAAACAATGGAAGTTTTAAAATGGGAAAAGCTTTGGATGGAGCTAAAGTAACAGCCAAGGTACTTTCTCATGTTCGTGGGGATAAAGTGCTGGTGTTTAAAAAGAAACGCAGAAAAGGTTACCAGAAAATGAATGGTCATCGCCAGAATTTTACCAAAATTCAAATTGAATCTATCTCTATTTAAAGAGTTGACAATAAGCAATTGGCAAAATACTTGAAACAATAAAAATATTAAACTAATAAAATGGCACATAAAAAAGGAGTTGGTAGTTCTAAAAACGGTCGCGAATCGCATAGCAAAAGATTAGGCATTAAAGTTTTTGGAGGCCAGCAGGTAATTGCAGGTAACATCATCGTTCGTCAGCGTGGCACC
>JANLUX010000031.1:0-7595 GCA_031363705.1 Bacteroidota bacterium | reverse complement strand
TTAAGGGTATAAAAATAATTTCCATGGGAAGTTATATTCATAATTTATCCCTTGTGACTCCTTTAAAAGTGAAATGCAATATTTCCTTTAAGGAAGAACGGAGTGCCTGGCGTGAAATGTAATTCTGAAACAGCGGCAGGTTCATTGAACAAACGGCTTTCGGTATCAAACTGCGCCTGATTCCAAACGGTGTTTAAAAGATTTTCAGCACTCAAACCAAATTCAAACTTTGAAAGTTTGTAAGCAAGTACTGCATCCAATAAAAAATATCCTTTGGCTGTAACGCTGTTTGTTTCATTTGCAGGTCGTGAGTCAATGTAACGATATCGCAAGCTTGCATTGATGCCTTTATCCTGCTTGTATGTTAATCCTGCAATGCTTGTTAAGCGCGGAGCAAGCGGAATAAAATTTTCTCCTTCAGGAAGTCCAACTAATCTTCCATGATTGTAATTCAAATCAACATCAGCAAATAATTTATCAGTGATTTGATAACGAATACTTAAATCAATTCCGATTCTTTGCGTTGGATTATTTGTTTCTACCGTTGCCTCATCGCCTACATAAACCAGTTCACTTTCTAAATACAATCCCCACAAAGCTGCGTTTACTAAAATGCGTTTTCCTAATTTGAATTCACTTCCGATTTCTCCTCCGTATGCTTTCGGCAAACTGTTGTCAACATGATTTATTACTACTGCTCGTGCATCGTTGGAGTGAAAACCAATTCCTGATTTTAAAAAGAATTGAAGTTGTTCATTCACTGCATAATAAAAATTCAACTTGGGACTTGCACGAACAATTGATTTTGTTCCTGACAAGCTATCTACTTTATCATCTGTGAAATTAAATTGAAAATAATCTAATCGTGTTCCTGCATTGATTGAAAATCGTTTATTGATGTCAAGCGTGAGATCAAGAAAAGTGTTTGTGTTCTGCTGATAAACTTTTCCTGAAACAGTTGTGTCACGAACAATTCGTTTTTCTGCGGGCTTGAGAGAAATTTGTGCTAAATCATTTCTTGTTCCGATGCCTGCTGTTGTGTGCAATGTTTTACCAGCAATGAAATAATCTTTCTGATAGGTACCTGAGTAACCAAAAATATGTCGGTTGTCGGTTTGATTTATTTCATCACCGTGAACAGAGTCGTTGAGATAAAAAGTAAAATTAGAATAGAGATTGAAATAATAATTTACATAGTACAGCTGATTTTTTATGATGACATTGTGTTTAGTTGTAGTGGTTAAAATTGAATTGATGTTAGTTCGGTGAGTTTGTCCACCTTCTGTGGGGTCAACACTACCGAAACGATCAATAATTCCTGCATCAATTGCCCGTTGCGGAACCTGTCCTGAAGCATCCCAATGGGCAAAAAATGTTGAAGCTGAAAAAGTGAAATAGTTTGAAGCGTTCAACATGCCAGAATATTTTCCTAATAAATTATAACGATTGAATTTTTGTTTCTGATCAAAATATGCGTTGGTAAATACATATTCACCTGCTATGTATGCGTTTTCCTTTTCTTTGGTAAAAAGATGTTGCTTGTCTAAAAGTTTGAACATACCAAGTGCACGGTAAGTATCAAACATTCCAAGTTCCGCTTTCACTTCGGTGTGGTCTATGGAATTTTTTGTGAAAAATTCTCCTGTGCCTGAGGTTGCAAAATCTCCAAAGCGCGCAGTGTAAGGTCCCTTGTAAACTTTTAAGCGGTCAACCGTTTCAGGAATTACGAAATGAAAATCAGCATAACCTTGTCCGTGCGCATGAGAAACCATATTGACAGGCATACCGTCAACGGAAATATTAAAATCCGTTCCGTGGTCGCTGTCAAAGCCACGCAAAAAAATTTGTTCCGCTTTTCCTCCTCCCGCATGTTGTGCAATAAAAAGTCCTGGAACAAGCCGCAATAAATCCTGTGCTGTGTTTACAGGTCGCAAAAGTTTGTCAACTCCCGAAATAGATTCACTTTGGGTAATTGATTTGTTCGGGCTTACTGTTACTTCCGTGAGATTGATGGAAGAAGGTTTGAGAGAAATATTTATTTGGTGGTTGTTTGTAAGCGAAATTTCTTTCTGAAACTTTTCATAACCAAGATAGGAAATAACTATCTGATAGTTGCCTTGCGAAAGTCCTGTGATATTGAAGTTTCCTATAGCATCTGTTGTTGTTCCTTTATCTGTGTTTGCTAAAATTACAGTTGCCCCAATAATAGGGTTGCCTCCGTCAGTTCCTGTAAGTTGTCCCTTAATGCTTAGGTGCTGCGCAAAAAGATTTCCGCTTGTGAGGAAGAAAAGGAAAAAATAAAATAATGTTTTCGTAAAATTTATCTGCATACAGTGTGTGGTTATTCATTTGATACAGTAGATACGAATTTGGAAATATTTTGGATTTAATAAATTCGTGTGTAGTCAATTTTCTTTGTGGTGTGGGGTTTGAAAAACCTTACATGGAGGACGAATCAGTTTTTTTCAGGTTGAAAAAACCTGACTTCACTGGAAATGCTTACACTTTTAAAAAACCCAACTCATACACCATGGGCTGCAATTTTTCTGTTAATGCTTTATATGACTCTTCAAATGGCTTGAAGCTTACAGGAGGAAATTCGCTACTGCTGTTACGCGCCTGCAATGCTTTGCGTATCTGATACCAACCTACATCGGCACGGTTAAGTTTTAATTCATCGCGCACGGTGCGTACATCAGTGTGTGCAAAATAAGCCTGCCATAATTTTTTTCCTTCTTCATAAACTTGTTTGGCTTCGGTGCTCAGGGCAGCTATCCCTTCAAGGGTTCCAAACCCTTGAAGGGTTGATAAGTAGCGAACCATAAAATCACTCTCAAAACGGTCAGGTGCATTTACTTCTTCTTCGGTGTAGGGAATAAAATGATTTACTATGCTCCATTTTTTGCCGTTCCATTCAAGGTCATTTGCACTGGCTGTTAAGTTGCTTCCGTTGAAGAGCATCCAAATCAAACAATCGCTTTTAAATTCTTCGGTTAATGGTTCAGTAGGTTGTAGGAATTGGTCGCGGTCGTTGACCCAGGTCGGTTTTACTAATTTACGAACAGCTAATATAAGAGCTGCTTGCCAGAGGTTTTCTAAATTAACAAAGAAAGCACCTGCACTATTAAATCCTGATGAAACTAACGCGGTTGTTCGAATACTTTGAACATCATTTGAAGATAAGTACAAACTACCAATAGCATTATCAGACCAGTAGCAACCCCTAACATCTATCGTTCGCGTTGCAGGTGAAACAGCATTCTTTAGAGGAATAACAGCTTGCTTATTTGCTTTGGGTCTTTTAACCCAAGAATTCAAAAATGTATTATTAGGTAGATTGTAAAACTTTTTCTCTCCAATTGGATTAGTGTTCTTATCAAACACATCAGTATTGATTTCAGTAATAACACTTTTATTTTTTGCAATTTGATTTGTTTTCCATACTAAAAAGCCGATTGGAAAATCTCCATTCAGTCCATCAAAAGCCTTGCTATGCACGATAAAGCCACCTAAATATTCTGCATTCCATTTCTCTCTGAATAATTCAAAATTGGGTGCATTTACATACTTCAACTTGCTAAACATTGCCAATGTTGCAGTTGGAATTTCTTTTATAAGTCTTGCCACAAATTGAGTAAACAACTCCCTTTTTGCAAAACCATATTCTTGCATACTAATACTCATTTTAGTAGTAGCAACATTCGTCTTCGCTTCTTCACCACTTGAACTTCCACTTTCCGCATAAGGCGGATTCATCAATACCAAAATCTTTTTACCATCTGCAATGGCTTTGCGTAAGGTGAGGGGAATTTTATTTGTAAGATAATAATCTATTTTTCCATCATCAGTAATATCATCATTCAGGTAATCGTATTGAAAACGATGTGCAGCCACACAGGTTTTGGTGGCTTTCATTACATCCACATCTGCCTGATCTAAAGTGCTCATAAATATATTGCGTGGGTTGCTGTGCTTCACTTCGAGGTTGCCTACTCCGCAACACATATCCCATACTATGTATTCGCGCTGCCAGTTATTACCTAATGTTTCAGTGAGCTTGTCGTATGCCTTGTCAACAACATTGAGAGGAGTATAGAAGGCGCCTTTAAAGCTGCGTTCGTCTAAAGGGATTAAGCTGTCGCGCCTTTCTAATAAATAATTGCGGTATTCTGATTTAGGCGGCTTGTGATAGATAGCCCAGAACTGGCGGTAGCCTTCTTTGTTTCCCAGTTCATAAATTTTGCCGCCAAGGCTAAAGACAGGAGCATTGTTTTTGTGCAGCAATTGTGCGGTTAAGTTATCGTGCGTAGCTGTTGTTCCATCATGCATGATGTCAGCAAAAAACAAGAGTGCATAATTTTCTTCAGTCACATTTTTTATTTCCCTGCCAATCATAACTACCCACTTGTCGAACACCTGCTTTAAATTGTCGGGAGTAATTTGTGTGCGGATAATATCACCTTTTGCAATAGCATATTTTATGGTATTGATAAACTCCTCTTCGTGGGTTTCTATTTTAAAAGAAACAAAATGAGTTCCTATATATGCTGAAATAGCGTCAAGCGCTTCGGGGGTGTAACCACTTGCTGACTTGCCCCATTTAATTGTTTTTCTGGCAAGAAAAGGAAGCACATCCTCGCTTTTCATAATAGCAGCTTTCTGTGTATCTATCACCGAGAGAAAAGGCGGAATATAATCTCCTTTGTTCAATGCCTGCTGTACATAATGCAACAACTGCGTAAACATGGCATAGGTTGAAAGACGGCTATTATCCTTTGCTTCAAACCATATTTCTTTAGTTTGTATATCAATAAGGTTTTTGGAATATCCTTTTAAGCCAAGCGCTTTTATGTAGGCATCTTTTACATCTTCTTCGCTGCGGGCTTGCTGTAGTTTTTGGTAAAGGGTCATAAATGATAAAGAGCAAACCTAAAGAAAATACAGGTGAATAAAAACTTTACTTACTCAAGATACATAGCGTATTTATTTAACTTAAGAAAAACCTGGTATGTAATTATATCTGATTTTTTAATGATTATTTTAAAATTGCAGCCTAACAGACATCATAATGATGAAAATGCAACGATAAACAGAACACGCGTTATAACATTTGTGTAACAGGTAAAAATATATCGAATGTAGCTCCTGCGTTTAAATTACCGGTAGCTGTAATATAACCGTTGTGATTTTCTATCACCTTTTTTACAATTGCCAGTCCTATACCGGTACCTTTATATTCTGATCTTCCATGCAGTTTTTTAAAAACTTCAAAAATACTTTCGCTGTAATCAGGATCAAACCCTATTCCATTATCAGCAATTGAAATATGACAATACGCTATGTCGGGTAAAAGATTTTTATTTTTTGAATTGTTGCATACAATTTCTGATGTTATTTTAATGACAGGAGATAAACCGGGTTTAGAAAATTTAAGTGCATTGTAAATGAGATTTTGAATTGCCTGCCTGAACTGAAAGGGAATGATATTAATGTTTATCAAATGCTGAGTTTCTATGATCGCCTTTTTCTCATCAATGGATTCTTTGAGATCCTCAATTATTTCATTTATCAGTTTGTTAAGATCAACTTCTTCAAATTTTCTTTCTGTTTTTGTTACACGCGAAAATGCAAGGATGTCAATGATTAATGTTTGCATCCGACTGGCAGCATCCTGTACTATTATAAAATGTTCTTTGCTTTTATCTGATAATATATTATCCTCATTATCATTTATTCTACTGATAAATGTTTGAATTTTACGCAGCGGTTCCTGTAAATCATGACTTGCAACATATGCAAATGTTTCCAATTCTTTATTTACATTATTTAATGCAACAGCCAGTTTTTCCTTTTCATAATTTTGTAAAGCCAGCTCCTGCAATGCAACACTTAACTCAGAAGCCCGTTTTTCTTTTTCTCCGTTTTGAAAAATCAACTCTACATTCGCAATAATTAATTCTGAAGCTCTTTTTTCCTTTTCATCATTTTGAAAAACCAGTTCTATGTTAGCCACAATCAACTCTGCGGCACGTTTTTCCTTTTCTCCGTTTTGGAATACCAGTTCAATGTTTGCAATTTTTAACTCGGCAGCCCTTTTTTCTTTCTCACCATTCTGATATATTAATTCCACGTTTGCCACATTTAATTCTGAAGCTCTTTTTTCCTTTTCGTTATTTTGAAATACCAGCTCTATATTGGCAATATTTAATTCAGCAGCACGGTTTTCTTTTTCAGTGTTTTGAAATATCAATTCAACATTTGCAATTATCAACTCAGCAGCCCTTTTTTCTTTCTCACCATTCTGATATATTAATTCCACGTTTGCCACTATTAATTCTGCAGCTCTTTTTTCCTTTTCGTTATTCTGAAATACCAATTCTATATTGGCAATATTTAATTCAGCAGCCCGGTTTTCTTTTTCGGTGTTTTGAAATATCAATTCAACATTTGCAATTTTTAACTCAGCAGCTCTTTTCTCTTTCTCACCATTCTGGTATAAAAGTTCCTCGTTAGCAATGATTAATTCTCCAGCACGTTTTTCTTTTTCTGCATTTTGAAATACAAGTTTTTTATTCGCACTGATTAATTTGGCGGACCATTTTTCCGTTTCATTCTCACTTATGTTTTTTTTCATTTCAATTGAATTTGTTAACTGTGTATATCATTGCCAATGACTTATTATATTCTGCAATTAGTTAAAATGATTATGTTGCTTGATATATTGTTGCTAAAAAATGGTTAGCGAAAAACAGCGGTATTAAAAATACTTTACTGCAATATAATGTAAAGGTGAACCTTTAATATGGATAAATGCCTTGTAAATGAATATATATTAGTAGTTGCGGAAATACATTAAGATTTATCTGTTAAAAAATCCTTTTAACAAAAGCTGAGATTTAAAAAAAGAAAAATATAATCCAGTGTGAGTGTATTTTGATTATATGGTTTTTATCTCCGGAATTAAATTTCAAAAGACGGTAAAACAAAAAAACACCCCACATTTAAGTGAGGTGTTTCAATGAAAAAAAATAACTATTATTCTTTGATAAAAACCTGGGAAGCACTTCCTTTAACAGAATAAACTTTTGCATGATACACACCTGCTTTAAGTAAAGAAATATCTATGCGCGTTTTTGTGGTGGTAAACAGCAATTGTCCGGCATCATTAATAATTTCAATTTTAGTAACTGGTTCTTTATTAATAATTATTAGCTGGTTTGTAGCAGGGTTAGGATATAATTCAAATAATGAATTATTTTTTACTTCTGTAACACCTGTGGAAGAAGTTAATTCCCATAATATCATTGTTCCTCCATCGTTTATCTGGAAAAGGGGCATCAATGGTGAAGAGCTATACCATGTGGCAGAACCTGAACCATCATCAGTAATCACATTTCGCACCACATTATTATAAGTTGCACTGCTGGTGATAAGTGTGCCATAAGCATCATAATTATTATTAATCATTTTTTGATTCTGTCCCATTTTCTGGTAAGTGTCATTAGCTGACAAACCATAGGTAAAGGGAAAGGGGAGAGCAGTTCGGTAATCAACAAACGAAACAGGATTTGCTGAACCAACGTTATTTGCTACTT
>JANLUX010000190.1:0-5005 GCA_031363705.1 Bacteroidota bacterium | reverse complement strand
TTGCACAACAAGATCTTTAACATCCATATTCAAATAGTCCTGATTTCCAGTTGTGCTTTGAGGAAGAATTACCTGATCCTGAGTTGTGGAAGAGGGTTGAGTATTCCAGGTTACTGAATTTTCTAACCACGGTGTAGTAATGCGTTGGAGAACACTTTCATTTGAATTGGTCAGTGATGAATGTAGTGCATTTCCATAAGTGTTAGTTGTTGCATAATGAAGTGAAAGCGAAGCAGATTGAATTACTGCATTAGCAGGAATACCTCCCAAATCGAATTTGAGTAGATTTCTCCATATTGCAGTTGTGCCATTAATGGTCCATGCAGCGGAATAAAATTCAATTTCATTAGGAAAATTGGTGTTGGGTTGATAATCATCCACACGGGTGTCCTCACCATCTGCATGTATTTTTAATGTTACACATATATCAGGAATTGTATAGTGAATTTCCAGCTTAGGATGTAGGTTGCATTCAATGTGATCACTCGAAGCAAATATCATACTCCGATAGTATTGTTCCGTTTGCAATTTTAACATAAAGCCAAAGCTGGTAGTCGGAGTTTGTAACATGTCATTAATAATTGCTGTTACATTAATGTTTGTATAATCTTGGTGAGGACTATTGCTTTGCGTCAAAACAACTTCATTTTGAGTAGTTGTTCCCGGTTGGTTATTCCATGTAACTGAGTGTTCAAGCCATGGAGAAGTTATTCTTTGAAGCACTGAAATATTGGAACCACTTAATGAAGAATGTTCTCCGTTGTTTTCTGCAGAAGTTGGATCATTATACAATGTCAATCTTGCATCAGTAACAACTGCATTGGAGGGAATCACAGACAAATCAAAATCTAACAAGCTTCTAACAACTCCTGAATTTCCATTCCATGTCCATGCTACGGCTTCGTAACTTGGCAACCATCCATAATTTGTATCAGCAAGAGTGCTATTCATCCTGACTTGTATCATGGCATCTTTTCCTGAAGCTGAATCCGGCTTAATCGTGATAAAATAATCAGGAGAAGGAGGTGCCGTATACGTGATAACTAATTTGGGATGTTTATCACAATCGGTGTGATCACTTGAGGCAAACAACATGCAGCGATAAAACTGTTCTGTCTGCAGTTGAAACATAAATCCGAAACTTGAAGTTGGATTTTGCAACATATCATTTAAAATATTCAGCACGTCAATATTTAGATAGTCCTGATGAATGCTGGTGCTTTGAGGTAAGACCACTTCATTCTGATTTGTTACAGTTGGTTGATTATTCCAGGTGACGGTATTTTCATCCCAAGTAGAGTTGATTCTCTGAAGTGTTGATACATTCGATCCGGTTAAAGAAGAATGTTCTCCATTATTCTCTGAACAAGTTGGATTATTGTATAGTGATAATCTCGCATCTGTAATGATAGCGTTGGCGGGTATAAGTGACAAATCAAATTGCAAAAGGCTTCTAACTACGCCTGGATCTCCGGACCATGTCCATGCAACTGATTCAAAACTTGGTAACCAACCATAATTAGAATCAGCATAAGCAGTATTAGTTCGCCATTGAATCATCGCGTCTTTTCCGGCACCTTTATCAGGTTGAAGTATAAGTGTGGATTGCGCGATTATATTCCCTTTGATAAAAAGGAAAGAAGCTAACATTGAGGTTATGTAAAATATTGTCTTCATGTTTCAAAGGTAGGGTGTTGAGCTCTAAGCGACCAAATGTATTTTTCTTAATTTAATCCATTACAAAATAGAAGTTTTAAGATATGGCAGTTGATAGGAAAAATCAGACATAATGTTGTTTTACTGCGAGCTCTTCTTCCTCTTATTCAATTCATCCCGAATCTTAGAAGCTGTTTCATACGCTTCATCATCAATAGCTTTCATCAAAGATTCTTTCAACTCTTCCACTGTTTGTGAAGCAAATTCTCCTTCTCCACCGGTGATTGCTTTTTTCTCTACCGGAGTTTTCTTTGTTGATTTGGATTTTGGTGTGGCTCCTACTTCCTCACCGCTTTCATCTAACACAACTCCTGCAGATGCAAGAATAAATTCGTAAGTATAAATTGGGCAATTAAAACGAACTGCCATTGCAATGGCATCAGAAGTACGTGCATCAATTTCCTTTGTCTCACTGCCATTGGTACAGGTTAGTTTGGAATAAAAAATTCCTTCTTTAAGATTGTAAATCACAATTTCTGTAACGGTGAGGCCAAACTCAATTGCAAAATTTTTAAAAAGGTCGTGAGTGAGTGGGCGACTTGGCGTCATGTTTTCTAATTCAACAGCAATTGCCTGTGCCTCGAAACCGCCTATGATAATAGGTAACCTGCGTTTACCAATTTCTTCACCAAGCACTAAAGCATAAGCACCGGATTGAGTTTGACTGAAAGAGAGACCGATTATTTCGAGTTTGATTTTTTTCACGAATGATGGTTACAAATTAACGAATGAGATACGAATGTTACGATCCCGATGTATCGGGACGAATCAAACGCGAAATAGGAAATTGTGGAATTCATGTACATTTTAATCCGATGTGAAAATAATAAATCAGGCATTAACTGCTTTAAATTCTTTGATGGCTTCAATTAACTGAGGCACCACTTCAAATGCATCACCCACAATACCATAATCAGCCGCTTTGAAGAATGGGGCTTCAGGATCTTTATTGATCACCACAATCACTTTGGAAGAACTCACTCCTGCTAAATGTTGAATGGCTCCCGATATACCAATAGCAATATATAAATTAGGGCTTACAGCAATGCCTGTTTGCCCAACATGTTCATTGTGCGGACGCCAATGCGCATCACTCACAGGCTTGGAACAGGCAGTTGCAGCTCCAAGTAAATCTGCAAGCTCTTCAATCATTCCCCAATTCTCAGGTCCTTTTAATCCACGTCCTCCACTCACAACAATTTCTGCCTCAGGCAACGATACTTTATCCGAAGCACGAACAATATCTTTTACCATCGCTGCAAAATCATTGTCTTTAACTGTGGGAGAAAAATCAACGATCTGAACAGGTTGCGGATTTTCTACAACTTTGAATGAATTAGGAACCAACGTGATCACCTTCACAGCACTCGTAAGCGTTACATCAGCAAATGCTTTTCCGGAAAATGCTCCTTTGCGAACAACAAATCCGTTGGTCATATCTGGTAATGAAATGGCTCCATCCCCTAATCCTGCTTCTAATTTAACAGCCACACGTGGAGCAAGTCCCTTTCCGGTGAATGAAGCACTCATCACTACAATACTTGCATTTTCCTGTCTGGCAGCAGCAGCAATCACAGCAGCATAAGCCTGGTTAACAAATGTTTTTAGTTTATCAATACTTACATTTAAAATTTTTGACGCGCCATATTTTGCAAGTACACTTAATTCTTCTTGACTTACATCACCAATTGAAATAACACTCAAAGGAATATTAAGCTTTGAAGCGATTGCGTATCCGTATGACACCACCTCATAAGTTGACTTTTTAAATTTTCCTTCTGCGTGCTCTGCGTAAACTAAAACCATTATTTATAGTTATGAATTTTGAATTATTTTTCGCCTCACCCTCTTATCCCTCTCCCAAGGAGAGGGAAGCCATCTTGCGTAATTTCTTGTAATTATTATTTGTGAATTCCCTTATTCGTAAATTCGTATTTATTCGTATTCGTTGATGCTAAAATACTTTTGCTTCGTTATGCAATAAATCAACAAGCTGTTTTACCTGATCATTTGGTACAAGATGAACAGTGCCTCTTGGCTTTGGCTTGTCGTAAGAAATAACTTCCTGCAGTTTTGGAACATCAACCGGTTCAACAACTGTAAGCGGTTTTGTGCGGGCTGACATAATTCCGCGCATGTTTGGGATACGTGGTTCCGCCATACCCTCGGATGCACTTGCAACAAGTGGCAGCGGACAATTAATTACTTCTTTACCTCCTTCTATTTCACGCTCAAGCGTTGCATTGTTTCCTTCTATATTTAAAGATTTCACAATGGTAATGCTTGGTATTTCTAACAACTCACCCAACATGCCCGGCACCTGCGCACCATTATAATCAATGGACTCACGACCAGTCAATATCAAATCAAACCCTTTATCTTTTGCATAAGCGGCAATCTGTTTTGCAACAAAATAAGCATCACGTGGTGCAGCATTTACACGCACTGCATCCGTTGCTCCAATTGCCAAAGCTTTGCGAATGGTAGGATCTGTAGAGGGATCACCAACATTTATAACTGTCACCGTTCCGCCACTACCTTCAGTTAATTCCAAAGCACGTGTCAAAGCAATTTCATCATAAGGATTGATAATATATTGAATGCCGGTGGTAACGAAAGATTTATGATCGTCAGTAAAATTTATTTTAGAAGTAGTATCGGGTACGTTGCTGATGCAAACAAGGATTTTCATTTTCAGTTTACAGTTTTTGACTTTACAGTTTACGATTTAATTGCCGTTTCTATAAAGAATTTCATTGGCGGCAAAACTAATTATTTTACACTAAAGCAAGTCGTAATAACACCTAAATAACTTACAACTCAACAACATTACAACTCAATAACTATTTTTGCCTTATGAGAGAATTACAATTCAGAGAAGCGCTTCGCGAAGCCATGAACGAGGAAATGCGAAGGGATGAACGTGTGTTTTTGATGGGAGAAGAAGTGGCGCAATATAATGGAGCTTATAAAGTTAGCCAGGGAATGCTGGATGAGTTTGGAGCAAGACGCGTTATTGATACACCCATCGCAGAACTTGGTTTTGCAGGTATTGGTGTGGGTGCAGCTATGAATGGATTACGGCCTATCATTGAATTTATGACTTTTAATTTTTCTCTCGTTGCCATTGACCAGGTAATAAATTCTGCGGCTAAAATGATGAGTATGAGTGGCGGTCATTTTACAGTTCCGATTGTGTTTCGTGGACCTACTGGTGCAGCCGGGATGTTAAGCTCTCAACACTCTCAGGCATTTGAAAGCTGGTATGCCAACTGTCCGGGTTTGAAAG
>JANLUX010000455.1:0-7962 GCA_031363705.1 Bacteroidota bacterium | reverse complement strand
TCCCACCAGTTTTTTCTTCGTTGTCTATTAACCTTTGTGGATTAAACTCCGAGCCATTGTCTAATATGGTGATTTTGTTTTCATTTATCGTAATCTCAAATGATGTTGCATTTCCGTGTCCAAAAGAATTTCGGAAATGCTCAATAAGATAATCTCTAATAGCATCTGAAATATTTTTGCCCCAAACAATAGATATGCAACTGTCGGTTATTAAATTTCCGATTTTTTCATTTTCAGTTCCTGTTTGTTCTATTCTAACATCATTGTTAGCTAACTTTTTTCCTTCAAACAGTTTTAGAGCTGTCTGATAGTCATAACCTTTTTGCACCATTAAACTGGCAACATTTTCTCCAAGTTCTTTCCAAGTCTTTAAAAGTTCCGTTGAAAATCTTGTTTCGTCTGTATCAATTAATTTCCCGTGTTTGTCGCACATCCAAATACCATTTGAAATGCGCTTCCGTTTCTCAGGAGATAAATTTGCATCATATCTTCTTGCACCTTTTCCTTCAGAAGCAGCAGAAATGTGGCAAGCTGTTCCAACGTTACTTGTAGATTTTTCACTTTCGTCACTTGGTCCAACCGTCAATGAACCACAACCAGGAAATGAGCAATGATAGCTTACTCTTTTGGCGAGTTGAATTTTTGTCTCTAAAGTAAAGTCGTCTCTCATTGCTTTTCTGTCGTGATGATGTTGTCTATGCTTGCAGGTAACTTGTTTATACCAGCCATTCAATGGCTCCAATACAACCAAATGAGGTGGCTTTGTGCCATAACTCAGCTTTTTTTATTGTGCTAAAATAAGGTTTATCTAATATCATAATAGCTTTTTATATTTTCTAAAAACCCCATTCAAACGCATTTGTAACACTTAGGTTAACCTAAATTGAAAGGCTCACCTTTCCAGCGTGATAATTGCACATAACTGAAGATTAAGTAAGGGGTAGAATTTAACATAGCGAACTGTTACCAAGGCCGATATGATTTGAATCTTTTAACGAGAAAGAAGATGTTCTTTTGCGGCTTATATAAAAAACCGAAGCACACTATTAAATTGAGATATTCTTTCTAACTAAACTACTTTCTCATGCTTCCACCTTCTATGACTCCATAGCCAGTAAGCTGGTTGTTTTAAAATATCTGCTTCTAAAAGTTCACTGAGTGTTTGTGTGATTTCTCCGGGAGAAGTTTGTGTCGGCTGCTCACAGGCAATAGTAAAATCATAAGTATAATGTCCACGTTTCAGTTTTTGTATTCTTCCGTATAAAACCGGAAGACTATGTTCGCGTGCACTGTCTTCACATCCTTTCAGCCAGGCAGTATCCCGGTTAAAAAATTTTGTCCAGTATGCTTTCTGCGGATTGGAGGGTGACTGGTCGTAAGCAAAAATCATGGCAAAGCATTCTTTGATTCCATTCTCTAAAAGGTTTTTTACAACATAAGTAGGAATCATTTTCAAACCGAACTTGCTGCGGGTGCTGCGCATTTTTTCATCAAAGAATTTACTTTTTAATGCTTTGTAAATAGCAATGGGATGATGTTGAATATGCGACTGTATAACTACTGCAAACATTTCCCAGTTATTAAGATGTCCACCGGCTAATATCACACTTTGATTTTTTTGATAATAACTGTTTACCAGTTCAGGGTTAAGGCAAACCATCCGTTGCTGTGCTTCTTCCAATGTAATAGTAAAAAGCTTGAGGCTTTCCACAACCAGGTCGCATAAGTGACGATAAAATTCTTTACATATTATTTTCCGTTCCGCTTCAGTCTTATCTGCAAAGGCACTGTTTAGATTTTGCATCACCACCTTTTTGCGATAGCCAACAACATAGTAGAGCAGGTGAAACAATACATCACTTATAAAATACAATACAGGAAAAGGTAACAGTGATACCGGAAGTATTAATCCATAATAAAGCAGGTAATTAATAATGATCATAAGCGGACAAAAATAACCTTTCTAATTTTTTAACAAAAGGCAAAAGTGTAGTGATCACTTATTTCTTTGCAGTAAAAACAATTGCCTGCAGCGAAGCTTTGCACGGAGCATTTCCGAAGTTCTCTGCCAACACCTTGGCAACTTTAATCCTGATTTTTTCTACTGCCGTGGGATCTTTTTCCCTGATGGCATTGGCAACAGGGTTTCCTTCTACTAAACCCATTGCAAGTTCTTCTGCCGATGCAGCAATTCCCTCTTTTTTCACAATCTCAAAATTGATATTTGTAAATCCTGCCTGCTTCAGTAAAGCAGAAATATGGTCAGTATCATTAAAGCCAAACGGTATATTGTAAAATGCCGGTGGATCATTTTCAAAAAAGTGCGTAATAATTTCACGTGCTGTTTTAGCCATGTGGTTATGTTCCACTTTATCCCACACATTAAAAATATAAGTGCCACCTTTTTTCAAAACACGAAAAGCTTCCTGCATACCCTTCAGCTTATCTGGATAGAACATAATACCAAACTGACTTATCACTGCATCAAAATTATTTTCCTCAAAAGGAAGATCAATAGCATCAGCCTGTTGCCATGTTATCCTCTTATCGGTAATTTTTTCTTTTGCCACAGCCAACATATCCGGGTTCAAATCTGTCACAGTTATCTTAGCGGATTCACTCACGTTTTTTACAATATGAGCTGTAACACGACCGGTGCCTGCTGCCGTTTCAAGAATTTTGTTCGGATTTAATTTAACTATCCGATCCGCCATATCTATGGCATAAGGTTCAAAAAAAACAGGACCCAGTCCACTGTCATATAATTTAGGAATACTGCCTGCAAACGAAATGTTGGTTGTGGTTTCTGCCATGTTTTTTAATTTTATTATGCAAAGTAAAAAAATTTAGTCGTAAGAATGCGCATTATCAGCCACACTGAATCCATTTATCTGCCTATTGAAAAAAATATTTTTATTAAAATTTTGTTTTGTTAAAATTTTTAATACTTTTAACAACGCAAAAGTTACTCTTAAAAGATCATCTAACTTATGATTAGCTTTTGCAGACCGAACGAGTACCGAATGAATTTTAACTTTTTAAATAATATGTATTTTTTAAAAATGAATTCTCTTAATTCAATTTCATATTAACTTAATTCAAAAAACAAATGAAAACAAAAACAAAATTGATGACCGTAATGGTGCTGGGTGCATCATTAATTATCAGCAGCCAATCTGTTAAAGGTCAATCCTGGAATCTTGCGGGAAATGCAAACGCAACTGCTGCCAGTAAGTTAGGAACCACCAATGCTATTCCATTAAGGTTGACAACCAACAATGCTGTGCGCGCTACTATTACCTCATCAGGTAATTTTGGAATTGGAATTACAGCCCCAACCGCCAAATTACATGTTACTGGAACCACGAAATTAAATGGTGCCACATCAATCACCGGCAATGCAACTGTATCAGGTACTTTAGGAGTAGGCGGATTTAGTACATTTGGTGGAGGAGGCGCATTTAATAATTTTACAGGAATCAGTGCTGCCCGTATAAATAACCCACCGGCATCACCCACTGAAATTACTTTAAGTCTGAACAATACCGGTGCAAGTTTATTTCCGGGAATAATCTTGCGTTCTGATGCAACAAGTGTTTATACCATTCTTTATGGCAGAACCGATGCAGCGGGATTGCAGGTGGTGGACAATACCAATGCTTATGCTCCTGTTCAGGCTTCAGCTTTTACAGTATCAAGTGACAGGCGACTTAAAAAAGACATCAATGATATAAATGCTGATCAGTATGGAAAGTATATGGATTATATCAGGAATATTGAATCCGCAACTTTCCGTTACAACACTGAAACAAACGAAACCCGCGTAGTACCGCACATCGGTGTGATAGCCCAGTCATTGCCCGCAGAAGTGGTTTCTCCTGTTTCCAGTAAGCCAGGTCAGGTGGGTAACGATCGTTTAGGTGTTAACCTCGCTGATATGCAGGGGCTGTTATTAGTAGGCGTTAAAGCATTAGACAGTAAACAACTTACTTCTGAAGCAAAAATAGAGGCACAGCAAAAGAAAATTGAAGAGTTGGAAACTTCCCTTAAAAACCTTGAAACAGCTTTATCACAGTGCTGCACAAGCTATTCACCTCAGAGGGGAGATGTAAATAACCAAATGATAAATGATAAGCCAAGCCTTGAACAAAATAATCCAAACCCATTCAGCTCTGAAACTAACATACAGTATTATTTACCGGCAAATAGCACTGCTGTTTTAAAAGTGATGAATCTGGAAGGACAGGAAATGCTATCCCAATCTATTACCAAAACCGGATACGGACAGGTACGTATTTCAGGTAATTCATTAGCTTCAGGAACCTACACTTATACTTTACTTGTAAACGGAAAAGCTGTTGAAAGTAAAATAATGGTGCTGACAAAATAAATATTTTCTACACTTCTTACAAGAGGCTGTCTCCACAAAGAGGCAGCCTTTTTTTGTTAAATACTTTTATCAACTAAAGAATATTTCGATTCCATCGTGGCCCAGGTAAAACTATAGCCTGTAATAAAAACGAATAATGATATTCCACCCCTGGCATCAATGTTTTATCATCTCGTAAAAGAGCCCTAATTTTACGCACTGAAATCAGACAAAAAAATAAGATATGTTTACTAGTATTTTAACAAACTTTTTTCCCGGAAGAAAATATCTTTTCCTCTTGGGCACATTACTAACCCTTTTAGGTGTTTTTAACACCAAAGCACAAACTTTTCCTGCCGGTTTCAGCCTGCAGCTGGTGGATAGTGGCTTATCACAACCCACCTTATTTGCCTTTGCTCCTGATGGACGAATATTTGTTGCTGAACAAACAGGTGATGTGCGTATCATCAAAAATGGCAGCCTGCTGGTACGCCCTTTTATGCATGTTACTGTGAGTGCCGTTGGCGAACGCGGTTTGCTCGGCATTGCTTTCGATCCCAACTTCAGCATCAATAATTATTTATATCTCTATTACACCTTACCCAGCCAGGTAAACAACCGGATCAGCCGTTTTACTGCCAGCGGTGATACAGTAGTTCCGGGTAGCGAAACTGTGGTGCTCGACCTCGATACCTTGTTGGGTGTTAACCATAATGGTGGCGTTATCCAGTTTGCTCCGGATGGAACAATGTATGTGGGGGTAGGTGAAAATAATATAGGATCCAATGCGCAGGATTTAGATACCTACTTCGGTAAAGTGTTGCGTATCAATTCAGATGGAAGCGTTCCTCCCGGCAATCCCTTTACAACAGGAAGCCCGCAACGCCAGCGCGTTTGGTCTTATGGTATGAGGAATCCTTATACCATCGCCATTCAACCTATAACAGGAAAAATTTTAGTCAACGATCCCGGTGCTTCAGCATGGGAAGAAGTAAATGATTGCACCACGGGCGGTAATAATTATGGATGGCCTTTTGATGAAGGTATGAGCATTAATCCTGCTTTCACCAATCCCATCTACGTCTATCCACATGGCACTGCTATTGGTGAGGGATGCGCCATCACCGGGGGTACTTTCTTCAATCCTGATTCTACCAATTATCCCCCCTCATACATTGGCAATTATTTCTTCCTCGACTTCTGCAATGGCTGGATTGATATGCTGTCCATTAACGGCACCAATGTTACCCGATCCAATTTTGCTACGGGTATTGCAGGTTACCATGTGGGCATGGTCACCGGTCCTGACGGCAATCTCTACTTCGCATCAAGAAGCGATGGAGCCATTTACAAAATTGTGTATGGCAATGCCCCTGTAACCACACGGCTCACTACCGTTGCTGATGCTTACGTGCGCGGTGGCATCTTCTCTAATATGAATTATGGAACAGTAAACACCCTTTACACCCGTGTTGATTCTGTTCCTGAATCAAACTATGAAACCTTTCTCAGGTTTGATCTCACCTCTTTCACCGGTACAGTTTCTTCCGCACTGTTAAGAGTGTATGGTGGATTAAATAACAACACCATTCCCGATCTCACCGTAGAAGCACATTATTCCACTGATACCACCTGGCAGGAAAGCACAGTAACCTGGAATACCAGGCCTGTAGCTCAACCCGCCATTCTCGATACAGCAACTGTTAGCGGCACTGTGAAGGAATACTATGAGTGGAATATCACTTCCCTCATCATTGCACTCAAAAATGCAGGTGCCACAGCAGTTACCATTAAACTAAACAACACATCCGGCACTCCCATTCGGGCACTCTATAATTCAAAAGAGGCTACCCAGCATAAGCCCCAGTTAGTGGTTGTTTACACACCGGGTTCGTTTACCATGGTTAACACATCTCCTGCAAATAGCGGGCTCACTGACTTCGATATTTTCCCAAACCCTTCAGGCGATTTATTTAATGTCACCTTAAGAAACAGAGTAGGGGATGCATCGCTGAAAATAAACGACTTACAGGGTCGCACAGTAATGCAAAAATTAATGGACAACAGCATTGAGCGCATCAACGCTGAAACACTCGCTAACGGAGTTTACCTTATCACCGTTTCTGACGCAACTAAAACAATAACGAAAAAAATAATTATCAATAAGTAAAAACGGGTACCGGGCAACGCAAGAACAAAAGCAAGAGTATGTAGCTACTGAATTTTTAGAAAACAGATCACTGCTCATCTATTAAACACCTTTCTTCGCGATAGTTAACGGGAGTGCACTGCAACTCCTCAGTGCACCATTTATTCATGCTTCTGCGTCATACTGAACTTGTTTGATGATGTCTCGTCATTGCGTAGGCACAAAGCAATCTGTCATGCATTCCCAACAGTCTAAGATAAACCAACCGTTAGTCCAGGCATTGCGAGGCACGAAACAATCTGTCATACATTCCCAACAGTCTAAGATAAACCAACCGTTAGTCCCGACATTGCGAGCACGAAGTAACTGTAATGCTTCCCAGCACAATCTATCCAAAACCTGTGGATATAATTCCCGAAATCAAATCTCCCATCGTTGCTGGTATCGGATTTGTTGGTATCCCACAAATAACAACAATGAAAACTCTACTTATTACAGCAGCAGTACTAATCATAGTATCCTGCAATCAGTCACACAAAACAGATGAGCTGCGTAGCCAGGCTATCATAGATTCCGTTAATGCAGTCAATCTTGCAAACGTGGTAAAGCAACATACCATTGATTCCATGCAGCAGGTAAACCATGCACACAGCACCACTACAAATCATACTTACAATCAAACAACGACATCTTCCGGTAACAGCGCCACACCAGAAGCAAAAAAAGGCATGAGCAACAAAACCAAAGGTGCATTAATTGGAGCAGGAGCCGGCATAGTAACAGGAGCTGTCACCGGAGCAGCCACCAGTAAAGACAAAGGCAAAGGAGCTGTAGTAGGCGGAGTAATCGGGGGCGCAGTGGGCTCCGGAGTAGGTTATGGAATAGGCGCTCACAAGGATAAAAAAGACACAGTCAGATAGACTAACGAGCACAAAGCGGACACTGCGCCATCCGCTATCGAATAACCTTGTTACAAAGAACTCAACTCTTCTCTGTCATGATGGAAGCAATTTGTGAAATAGATGTAAGGAGGCGTTGAATATACCGACCCTGTCATGCTGGAAGCAACCTGTTGAATAGTTGTAAGAAGGTAGAGAACCCAGATTGATTGATTAGAACAGATGTTTATTTCTGGAGGAAATGCAGTGCTTGTTATCTATGTAGTTTTTACTTCATTTTTTGCCACAAGCGAGGACGCATTGCAGTTCGACTGCGATAAGTTTAGTGATAGTGTTGGCGGAAACTGGGGCGGATATCAGCCGGGAGGAAGGTTTGTCAATTGTCACCTGAACTATTTCCTACCATTATTGCGCACTATAAATCACTGTATCCGTGGCGGAATAAACGGTCATTCGCTTATGACCTGCGCTAGTATCTGTAATTAATGCATCATAATATAACGTATCAGCAGGAAAAAAATTAACATCATCAATCACAGCAAATG
>JANLUX010000453.1:0-2198 GCA_031363705.1 Bacteroidota bacterium | reverse complement strand
ATTAAACCAAGCAGACAATACAAAGTAGTAAATCGTAATGCCTTCAATCTGGTATTCATAACAAACTTTTTGCTCTGGTGAAAAGATTTTGCTAACTGAATAAAAAAATTTTATACAAACTAAGTATTAACATTAACATCGGTTAAGGGTAATTTCGGAGTGGAGCTTTCGAAGCTTTCTCCCCTTTTCATTACAATCACTTTCTCTTCCTTTTCCGGTAAAGACATTACTACATGCAATTCTCTTGTTAATGCCGCAATTTTTATTATTAATTCTTGTTGTTTGATGGTAGGTTGGCTCATATGTTTTGTTTCAACGGCAATATTAATAAATTCTTCTGACGAACTCTTTCAATCCGGATTATAGGCGATATTTTTCTCCCACCCTCACCATCCCGAAAGCCCACGACAAAAACAATGGCATCACATCAGCCCAGGTAGATTCATGATGGCGGCCATTTACCACTTCGACATAGTGTAACTCGTGTGGCTGTGTGTAACCAAGTGCTTTCAATTCTTTAATCAGGTCAAGCGTATCATCAATGGCATCTATCACGTTATTATGATTACGGTCAGCCATTTCGTCAAGTGTACCACACTGAAACCAGAAACGCACAGGCGGTTTTGAGTTACTCTGCTTCACCACCTGGTGCATGATGCGGTCTGTTTCATCATCATAACCATCATTGTAAGCTTTACTCCTCCACCAGAACGAACCGGAGAACACACCTGCACAACTGAACAGATCAGCATGATGCCATGCAATATCGAAAGCTGATAATCCACCGAGTGAATATCCTGCAATGATGTTATTTTCAGGATCAGTAAGTGTTCTGAAATTGGTGTTGATGAGCTTTCTTAATTCATGGGTAATAAAACGGGTGTACTTGGCAGCCTTGCCTCCACGTTTCCTGTAATCAGGTGATGATGCCACACCATACTCCTGCATGCGGTTGGCATTGGCATGTATTGCAACAATGATAACAGGAGGAATATCATTGCGTGAATAAGCATCTGTTAAAGTTTCCATCATGCGCACCTGTTTCAGGGTTTGTCCGTCATTCAGGTATAAAACCGGGAAGTGATGATGCGGTAATTCATCATACCATGGAGGAAGCAAAACTTCTATCCTCACTCTTCTGCGCAAAGCAGCCGAAAAGAAATCATCAATAATGATATTCCTGATGGTTCCGGTGCTTTCTTCTTTTTCTTTATTAATCACTAATAACCTGTTAAATGATTGCATTCACTACTTTGAAAACACATTAATTAAAACTGAATGCCAATAAACAGATTTATTTCTCCACCACAAATTTTCTGGTAATTATAAATTCATTGGTTTGCACAGACACAAAATACATACCGGCAGTGTAACCGGATAAATCAACATCAATATCCTGTTGAATAATATGGCTATAATTTTTTACCAGCGTTGTTTTTCCCTCAATGGAAGTCACCACCAGTTTCATATCGGATGTTGATGGCAATACAATGTTGAGCCTTACTTTATCATGAGCCGGGTTCGGATACAAAAACAAAAGTGGTTCTCCGGCTGCAGTTTCTGCAACATCAGTCATATATCCAACAGTAAAATAATAATTTATCTGGGTACCAAAATCTGATGGAAATATTTTTAATTGCGAACTTGTTCCATCTGTTTTCACCAAACGGGCTAAACCGGTTCCCTGTGGATTTCCACCTGCAGGATAAGATAAACCATCTTTACCTGCATCATCAATGCGAAGGTGATAACAACCCGGAGAAAGGTTAAATGTGTCATTATAAACAGTGTTTGCTGCGAGTGCACCATTCTGATATAAGATGTTACCCTGATCGTCAAATATTTTATAAGTAGTTTGATTGGCAGCATTATTTGTTTTCCATTGCAACCTGAATTGCGGAGGCATCATAGTGGTAAATCCTACTGTTGATTGCAGGGTATTATTATAAGCATACTCATCAGTACCACCATTGGGATTGGTTACAGTGGCTTCAAAAATATCAGGAGTTCCTGCAGCGCTTCCCCAGGTCATATTGCCTAACTGTACTGTTCCGCGTTCTAGAAAATTCAAATTACCGGTCCATGTATAAGTTTGCTGTGCACCTCCTTTTATTCCATAAGTGATGAGGCAGCTTGTTAATGCGGTGCTTCCCAGATTACGGATTACAATTTTAGGATTATTGCAAATGGGATTAAAG
>JANLUX010000440.1:0-2789 GCA_031363705.1 Bacteroidota bacterium | reverse complement strand
ACAAAAAGTGGCTGTGCAAAGAATAGTTCCGTTAGAGGATGGAACCGTTACCACCAGGCAAGCCAGGTAATGACCAGGTGCATACGTATGAACAGGATTTGGATCGGTGGAAGTTCCTCCATCACCAAACGACCAGGCGTAAGTAGTAAGAACAGAGGCATTTGGCGAACTGATAAAGTGAACACCATTAACAGTACCTGAAGGCTGATGAGTGAAATGTGCATTGCAAAGCGGTTGTGACATTGATACTTTGCCCAGTATAAAGCAGAAGAACAACAGAGCAGTTAATTTTTTAATCAACGGACTTGTAATTGAAGTTTGCATTTTATTTGTTTTTTTAAGTTAATATTTAGTTTAGTTTAATTAACGGGTTTGATTCCTGATAAACTATTTGGTTTAATCCCGCAAAAAAACTTTCATGTCTGGTAAAATTATTAAAATAATTGCTTGTTGAAAACCTTCCTGATTTTTGAGATTCATTTATAACTGTCAATTATATTTGCAAAGTCAATTTATACTGATAAAACTACTAAAAGAAATAAATAAAATGAAAAACAAATTGTCTCTGACATTCAGTAAATTTTTGATTATTGTATTAGCAGTCGTTTCTTTAACCACCACTCAAAGCTTAGCCCAGGGTGGCGAAGCGCCATTTGTAAAAGGATCAAATACAATTGGAATATCCATAGGAGCGGGTGTAGATTATGGCTATGGAACTCGTTTTGGCGGACATTATAGTAATCATCCGGCAATAGCTGTTTCCTATGATCATGGTATTATTAATAATGTAGGACCGGGCACTATTGGTATCGGAGGAGTATTTGGATTTAAGTCCTCTACATATAAGTACAGTTATTACACTTCTAATGTTAACGGTTATCGTAACTATAAAGACACTTATACAAATTTTATTATCGGTGTAAGGGGAACTTATCATCTTACATTATTAGCGGACAAAAACAATAAGTTTGATCCTTATGGTGGTATAACATTAGGATTCAGAATTTTTAGTCATCACTATGATAATCCTGATCCTAATTATAACAAATATTATGATTATAACAGCGTATATCCCATCGCAGGACTTTTTGTAGGTGCTAAATATAATTTTGTTCCCAATTTTGGCGCTTTCGCAGAATTAGGATATGATATTTCTTTATTCAGAGTCGGTATTAATTTCAATTTTTAAAAGCATTGCCTTGTCATTCAGGAGGAAACTATTTATGATTAAGCAAAGGTGCTCATCTGATAAACAAGCAAAAGAGAATTAAATAAAGAGACAGCAGTAATTTATTTTTGACTGCAAATAAAAAACGCAGAGCTATTTCAATAAGCTCTGCGTTTTTTTATGGATTATTTATTCAAGACAATAATTGCTTCACCATAGCAGCCACCATTTTATTATCGGCTTTACCGGCTAATTGTTTGGTAACAACACCCATTACCTTGCCCAAATCAGCAGCCGAACTGGCACCGGTTTGTTGAATGGCTGCTTGTACTGCTGCCTTTACTTCTTCTTCGCTCATCATTTTCGGCAGAAACTTTTCTATCACGTTCAGTTCATCCTGCTCTCCCTTTGCCAAATCAGCACGCCCTTGCTGCTGGTAAATTTCCAATGATTCTTTGCGTTGCTTCACTAATTTCTGCAGCAGCTTTATTTCCTCTTCTTCTTTCATCTCACCGTTTCCACCGCTTGTTTTTGCAAGCAGTATCGCTGATTTGATTGCACGCAAGGCACGCAATGCAGCCTCATCTTTTGCAAGCATTGCAGCTTTAAGGTCGGTCATTATTTTTGTTTCGAGTGACATAGGAGGGGAGTTTAAAGTTTAATGTTTAAAGTTTGTTGTTGTTTGAAGAAACAAATATAAATAGAACTCCCGATTTCAATTCGGGTCAATAATGGTGATACTTTGTATTAACCAGAAATCCCTTACAATGAAAACAATTGCCCGGAAAGTTTTATGGAGTGTTTTTAAGATATACTAAGTTTGTGATTGTTAATTTAAATTGAAATGCTTACTAAAAGTCTTGTTACCGCAGCTATAAGCGACTTACCTGAAAAATTTACGCTTGATGAGATAATGCAGCGTATGTATCTGTTACATAAGATTGAGAAAGCAAGACAAAAATCAAAAGAAGGAAAAACCTATTCTACCACAGAAGCAAAAAAGAAATTGCAGAAATGGTTAAAGTAAAATGGAATGAGGAAGCGTTGATTGATATTGATGAAATAGCAGAATATATTGCAGCCGATTCAATTACTTATGCCACTATTCAGGTTGAGAATTTTTTTGACAGGGTTGAGATTTAAGAAAAACACCCTTCCTTGGAACCGTTGTACCTGAATTAAATGATGAAAGTTTGCGTCAGCTTTTGGAAGGCAGCTATCGCATTATTTATGAAATCAAAAACAAGGATTTAATTGAAGTACTATATGTAATTCACGGAATGAGGTTGCTTGAAGGACATCCCACTTTTAAGAAGAAAAAGTAACACCTCTATTTGCCATGCTTAGACTTCACTCATCAGGAGGGAATGAAACATCTATCAATAAGCATATCAAAAATTATTGTTTTTCCGGTTTAATAATTGCGTTTCTTTGTACTAACCATTATCCCATATTATAATGAAAACCTTTACCCGGAAAATTTTATTAAGTATTGTATTTTGCTTTGTACTGATGTGTGCAAGGGCACAGTATGTTACTATACCTGATACCAATTTTGTGAATTGGTTAAATGCAAATGGATATTCGTGGTGCATGAATGGGAATTTGATGGATACTACTT
>JANLUX010000391.1:0-4036 GCA_031363705.1 Bacteroidota bacterium | reverse complement strand
GGCGAATGGAACTTCAGCATCTTTAATGTTTACAGCCGCATGAATCCATATTTTATTTATTTCAACGTGGAAGGTAACACACAGGATGGCAACCTGCAGATTCAGGCTAAGCAGGTATCGTTGTTCCCAATCATTCCTTCGGTTACTTATAATTTTAAATTTTAACAGGATGAAAAGAATGTATAAAACAAAATGTTTAGAATTTATTCAGATGATCAACAAATGGTTTTTGTTTAGTGTTATGCTGTTGCTGATTTCCTGCGAAAAGGATATCACCGTTGATCTGCCCAAACCTGATAGCAGAATTGTGGTGGATGGTTATGTGGAAGAAGGAGAACCCATCTACATTATTCTCACACGCAGTGAACCTTACTTCTCGCCTATAACACAAAACTCTTTGGTTAACTCAGTGGAAAAAGGTGCAACAGTAACTGTTAGCGATGGTATCACAACTGAAGAATTAGTGGAGATTGATACCGTAGTTAATGGGATTACTTTGCGAGGTATTTATTTTACTCCTTTAATGAGAGGAACATTTGAAAGAAAATATACATTGAATGTACATTCCACCAAAGGAGAAACTGTTACTGCTTCTACTTATTTATCTCAGCCCATTCCATTGGATAGTATCTGGTTTAAAGTGCAGGATAATCATGACACGCTTGGATATGTGTGGGCACACTTAACTGATCCTGATACTTTGGGTAATTGCTATCGCTGGTTTGCAAAACGCATTGGTAAGGATGATGATTTCATTGCTCCTTTCGGTTCTTCTTTCGAAGATAAATTTATCAATGGACAGAGCTTTGACTTTGCATATAACAGAGGCAGTGTTGATAATTCATCAGCACCTGATGACAACAATGAAGAAGAAGGATTTTTTAAAACCGGTGATACCATTGTTGTCAAGTTTTGTTCCGTTGATCGTTCGGTGTATGAATTCTGGCGCGATGCTGAAACACAGGTCAGCAACAATGGCAGCCCTTTTGCATCGCCATCCAACATTAAAGGTAACGTGGTGGGAGGTTTAGGTTTGTTTGCCGGATACAGTGCAGCATTTGATACATTGATTGCACGATGAATAATACGTCATTGCGAGGAACGAAGCAATCTGTTTCATAGCGGGAGATTGCTTCGTTCCTCGCAATGACGAAAATTAAACCATGAAACGCATTCAGCAGTTAGTCACTCAGGGAGAAGGAGAACAACTGGATTATAAAAAAGAAATTACCAGTACCACACGCATTGCAAAAACCATAGTTTCGTTTGCTAACCATAAAGGGGGCACTTTACTCATAGGTGTCAATGATGATAAAACCATTAGCGGTATTAAATCAGATGAAGAACGTTTTATGCTGGAGAAAGCAGTGATTTTTTGCAAACCTGAAATTCAATTAACCATTCATGAACATCGCATTGGTAAAAAAACCATTCTCGAAGCAGTAATTCCTGAAGGGACTGATAAACCTTATTATGCAAAAGATGAAGATGGAAAATGGTGGGTGTATATCCGTGTCAGGGATCAAAGTTTATTGGCGAGCAAAGTAGTGGTAGATGTATTGCGAAGGCAAAGCTCCAATGAAAACACCATGGTGGAATACACCAGCAAAGAAAAAGCGCTGCTTGATTATCTGAATCACAAACATCGAATCACTGTTAAAGAATATTGCAAACTGATCAATATCTCGAGATGGAGAGCAATTAAAATATTAGTGAATCTGGTGAGTGTTGGAGTAATCCGTGCACACAATACGGAAAAGACAGAGTTTTACACATTGAGCTGATGAAAATTTATATGTTTTTCATTTTATCTAAGTAAAAAAAGTTTTTACCTTTAGCACTGTAAATAAAAACCATAGCTATGGGAGAAAAAATCATTAGAAAAGAAGACAAGAAAGCATCCACTAAATCGCTGAAAGAAAAAAGACTTGAAAAAAAAGCGAAGAAGGACGCTAAGAAAAACAGCTGAGGAACGTAAACCCCTCTGTTAAAAAGTCCCTCAGCAAATTCATTGAGGGATTTTTTATTTCCTCAATTTTGCCGGGTATAATAATTGAATTAGATACTAAAAATGAATAGACTTTCCGCTTATGTTCTACTCTGCATAGGGTTGTTGAACCTAAACTCCTTATATGCACAATGTCCCGCGAACCAGGATTCTGTTACCATCACCATCCAAACAGAAAATCACGCCTTTGGAATTTACTGGCAACTGCTTCCCGATTCCAATGCTTGTGGTGTGAATCCCCTCTTCACAGGCGGTAATCTGGCACAAATGAACTGCAACAGTGCAGGGCTTAATGTTACAACAGCAGGCAATGGCTATGCTGGATTTTCCACCTACATAGAAGGTCCATGGTGCTTAGACAGAGACAGCATTTATTCCATCCGCTACATTGAAGACCGCGGAGGATACAACAATACCTTTACCGTAAATATTAACGGTTATCCTGTGTATTCTTTTGTTACTTCCACCATCCAGCATTTATTCACCTTTACAATCACACCTCCTTTAGCTTATAATGTAGGTATGAAATCACTTAACCTCACCAGCTACATGACTCCTGCTGCACATGACATCAGCGGTTCGTTTTTTAATTATTCAGCTAACACCATCACATCCATTGAACTCAGTTACAGTATCAATGGCGCAGCGCCTGTAACCCAACTTATCAGCGGATTAAATATTCCACCTTTCACTATTTATAACTTTATTCATCCGGTGCAATGGACTCCTGTTGCCAATGGCAATTACGATTTCTATGTGTGGTGCAACACGTTAAATGGAAATACTGATATGGATCACAGCAACGATTCCATTCACAAAGTGGTAGTGGTAGGTAATGCAATACCCAATATTATTGATCATTATCTTACTTCATTGGTTTCCTATACCATTATCGGTGATGCAACCGATCAGGTTTATTTTCCCAGTGATCTTGACTTCCATACCATTCTTTCCAAAAACGAACTTTGGGTGCTTAACATGGGTGATTCTGTTACTAATGGCAGCACGGTAACATTTTATAATGCCGGTGACACCAACAATCAGATATCTCTGTGGAGACAGGATCCTAATGCAAATCATTTCTTCACCATGCCCGCAGCAATGGCTTTTAATGATAACACAAACTTCGGAGTAACGGATGCAGTACTTGACGCAAGTCATAATTCAGGACATTTTGCAGGTCCTACATTATGGAGCAGCGATTCGCTGGTGTATGCACTGCCAGGCCCTGGTCCGCTCGGTAGCCATCTTGATATGCTTCATCAAAGCCCTTTTGCAATGGGCATAGCTGCTGATCATGATAATGTATTCTGGGTATATGATGGCTATAACCAGCGCATCACTTATTATGATTTTGCACAAGACCACGGACCTGGTTTTGATGATCATTCTGATGGTATTGTAAGGCGTTATGATGATGTAGTGCTTAACAGGATCAATGATATCATACCTAATCACATGGTGCTGGATGACAGCACCGGCTGGTTGTATGTGGTTGACAATGGCAATCAGCGCGTAGTGCGTATGGATATCAACACAGGCACTGCTACAGGTACTTTCCCGCCTTACCAGGAACCACTGGCTGAGCACACAATTTATTCAGGTGCCACCTGGAACAATTATATCACATCAGGGCTTGTGCAACCTGCCGGAATTGATATAGTAGGCAACCGCATGATCGTTAGCGACTATAGTAATGGGGATATAATTATTTATGATAAAACTGGTAGCACTGGCGTAGAACTGGGAAGAATAAACACCAACGCTCCGGGTGTTGCCGGAGTAAGGATAGGACCGGATGGTAAAATATGGTATGTCAATCAACTGCTTAATACTGTAGTACGCGTTGATACTTCTATTAGCATAAACTTACACGAGGTTACATCAGCCGCTGACTTTAATATTTATCCGAACCCTGCTGATAAAGAGTTTACAGTTTACAGTTCACAGTTTTCAGTTGATAAGCAGAGCCGGTTAAGGATTTCGAAAATACTTCTTTACCCATCATATTAAAAATCTTTAACCGGC
>JANLUX010000377.1:0-10731 GCA_031363705.1 Bacteroidota bacterium | reverse complement strand
GAATCAGGTATTCAGAAGCAGAATCACAAACACATTCGTTAACGGAAATTTAGTGTATGCAAATGGAAACATAACAAGTGATATAAAAGGCAAAAGATTAAAATTTGAAAAAAGCAGATAACTATGCATAATACATTATTTTTTATATGCTCATTCTCGCAATTAGAACATTTTATCAGAGAAAAATATGGCGATGATGTATTTTTTATCACAGCACTTGGCGATGTTTTCGAATTTGAAGATGCGAATTATGCAGAGGTCATTAGAGATTTTATCAAGAGAGAGAATATAACTGATATTTTTGTGGTCAATGACACTTCTTGCCGCTTTATCAAAAGGGTTTTAGAGAAGGAAAAAGGATTTGAAACATTTTCTGAAGAAGTAATGATAAATCTTTTGATTGATAATTATTCAGTTGTAATGCAAACCAATTCATTAATTGAACAGAAGAAAACTTTGGCAGAACTGAATATCATGCGGCAGGTAAAAGAAATTTTATCCAACGAATTATTTTTACAACCAATAATTCAAAACAAGATTAGCATCAAAGGACTTATCACCACAAAAGCAGAAGACAAATTGATAGAATTAAACATTAACCTAAAAGAATTTTTAAAATGAATTTTAATTTGTTGTTTGATAATCTGACCAACCCGGCTTTTCTCTTTTTTATCTTAGGAATCATAGCCGTAAAAGTTAAAAGTGATTTGGAGATACCACCAAATTCTTCAAAATTTATTTCTCTTTATTTATTGTTTTCAATTGGTTTTAAAGGCGGACAGGAACTATCTCATAGTCCTTTTACAATTGAAATTATATGGTCATTGTTATTTGGAATTGCAATTGCTTGTACAATCCCCTTTTATACATTTTTCATTTTAAAAAGGAAATTGAACATTGAAGATTCAGGAGCAATTGCTGCATCTTATGGTTCGGTAAGTGCAGTTACATTTGTTACAGCAGTATCATTTTTAGATTATCAAAATATTACTTTTAGTGGTCACATGGTAGCAGTAATGGCTTTGATGGAAGCCCCTGCAATAATCATAGGAGTTATATTAATTCGATTATACACTGAAAGGAATGCAAATTCCCCCAAAATAAAATCTATAATAATTCATTCCTTTACCAATGGAAGTGTACTATTGATTTTGGGAAGTTTAGTTATCGGATTTTTAGCAAGTGAAAAACAAGCATTAGGAATCAAACCATTTACCACGGATATATTCAAAGGCTTCCTTGCCATTTTTCTTTTGGATATGGGAATTACAAGCGGAAGAAAATTAAAAGACTTTTTTAAAAATGGTTGGTTTACTGCAGCGTTTGCAGTGATAATTCCTTTGTTAAATGGATGCCTGGTAGCATTGTTAAGTGGTTTTATTACCGATGACATTGGTAATAGATTTATGTTTTCAGTATTAGCTGCAAGCGCATCATATATTGCTGTTCCGGCAGCAATAAAAATAGCAGTTCCCACTGCAAATGCAGGTATTTATATACCAATGGCGCTGGCTGTAACATTCCCCTTTAATATCACTATTGGCATGCCATTGTTTTATCTGATTATTAACACTTAATTGAATAATAATTGTTTTTCCGATGCAGGTGTTTCAATTCCTCCTACATCTATTGAAAAGTCTTAACAATACTCCTAAAAGCATCTAACTTCAATTTAACAAAGTGTCTTTCTTCCATATCGATTCTCCTTTTGATAAGATGTGCAAATAAAAAAATGTGATAAGTTTGAAATGTCGATAAAAGTAATCGTTGTGGGTACTTATGTTTGTACCACCTGTTTTGTTGCACTCCTTAAAAATGCTGTAATTAATTGATTCTAAAAAGTGATCCCGAGGCGATTCGAACGCCTGACCTACTGCTTAGAAGGCAGTTGCTCTATCCAGCTGAGCTACGGGACCAAAGCAATTGATAATTAATAATGAATAATTGACAATTAATAATGTCATATTGAAAAACAGACAGAAAGAAGAATCGAAACATTATTCATTGTTCATTCTTAATTATCAATTAATTGTTTGTCGGGGTGGCAGGATTCGAACCTACGACCTCCTGCTCCCAAAGCAGGCGCGATACCGGGCTACGCTACACCCCGAATTTATTCGGTATCAAAATAATATAAAGAACTACATAATAACCTAAGTCTTGTCTCCTCAATCCTTTCACCGCTTTTCAGCGGTGAGGGTGGGATTCGAACCCACGGTACAGATTTCTCCGTACGACAGTTTAGCAAACTGTTCCTTTCGGCCTCTCAGGCACCTCACCGTTATTTTCGTGGGCGGCAAATGTAAACAATAAGACCTATTCAAAAAATAATTATTAAGGAAAACAAAGTGATTTTTTTCTTCAGATAATTTCTACATCATTCTTGCTGACCCATCCCACGTTGCCATTGGCTATTTTGATTTTCTTCCAATCCTGCAACTGATCTAAAATTTCGATGCGGGTTCCGGCATGGAGCATAAAGAGGTTAGTACTCTTCTCATCCGGTGAGCTTTTTACGTAAGCGCTGGGATTCATTATGATGGCTTCATGGTTACTGTTGAGCTGTTTGTTAGCTGCGTCAGAGACAAAAAGCAATAAGACAAATCCAAAAAAAGTGAATGCTGCACTCATGAACCATGCTTTTCTCATCGAAACAGAACCGGCAAATAAATAGAGCACTGCAAATATTAAAGCAAGCCATAAGAATCCTACTGCCCACTGCGCCCAATGATCAGCATCAAAAAGGTTTACAAAATTCTCCCACCACTGCTCGTAAAATAATTGAGGTACAGGTTCTATTTTATCCACTGTATTCATACCTGCCATCTTTAAGTTAAAAAGAATGTCATCATCCTGCGGATTCATTTTTCGTGCACGCTCATAATTCAATATGGCTTTTGCGTAGTTCTCCTGCTTATAATAAGCATTGCCTAAATTGAAATACAATTCCGGTGACCGATGTCCATCAATAAGAATTTTCTCATATAATTCAATGGCTTTTATGTAATCACCTGACCGGTAAGTTTTGTTAGCCTGTTCAAATAAAACTTTAGGGTCAGCAGCAAAAGATATTATTGCTGAAAAGCAAATAACAAATAACAGGAGCAGTTGTTTTTTCATTTGATTTCTCCTTCTAAGCGAGTTATCACCTGTAATGCCTCATTATAAACCTGAGTGCTGATATTACTTTGATCCATTCCTCCAAACCGTGCCATTTCACTATCATTAATTGATTTCAAAAGCGCATCAACAGTTTCCCTTGTAACACCTCTGCTTAATAATGCAGCACTCACTGACTCCTTAGTTAAATCTGCTACCGGAATAGAAAGTTTATCACTTAAATATCCCCACTGTGCTTTAAAAACTTCTTCATAAAAAGAATGATGTTTTCCTGCATCCAATAACTTTTTAGAAGCTGCCAATCTTTTTTGAGCAAGGGCGGTTGCTTTCCGTCTCTTTAATGATCTTATATCACTATTTAATTCTTCTGTTCTTCTGCGGTAAAATAATAATCCTCCAAATAAAAGAAATGGTGATATAGTCATCACATAAAAAGGAAGTGATTCATAAAAAGAATTGTAACCGGTATTAAATTTTGTCTCACCCACTTTTATATAACGGATGTCTTTACCAATCATTTGAAAATCACTCTTACTCATTCCATTGCTGAATGCTGCTGTACTTCCTGAACCACGTCCTACTTTTAAATGAAATGGTCCGGCTGATTTACTCACATACTGTTTTTTCTCCAGATCAAAATAACTGAATGTGATTGGCTCAAGTGAATAACTTCCTTCACGTCTGGGAATTAATAAATATTCAATGGTTTTGCTTCCACTTACGTCAGAAATGGTTGGCCTGGAGTTATCAACTATTTTAGGATCGTAAGTTTCCAAATCAGGAGGAAAATTTATTTCAGGTGCTTCTATCAATTTTAAATTTCCTGATCCGCTGATTTTAATTTTTAATGAAACCGGTTCGTTTGCCTTGGTTTCTGATTTGTCCAACGATGCATCAAAGGTAAATTTACCCACACTGCCTGTATAGCCATCTGGCGCATTGCCAGGAAGTTCTTTAACATTCACAATAACTTTATTACTTCGGAAGCCGTACTTCAAATCACGCACACCACCAAAAAAAGGATCGTTGAAAAAGGGATCCTGAAACATTCCAAAAGGATCATTCATGTTTCTTTTTTGCTTTATCTGTACACGTGCAATACATTCTAATTCCATCGGATCAATGGATAAAGTACCGCTTTGCTGAGGAAATAAAACAATTTTTTTCAACTCGCCTACTTTGTAATTAACTCCATTCACTGTTTCATTATGCAACTCTAACTGTTGCGGCATTTCAAAATCCTGGCTCCAGAAACCATTCATTGATGGCATCTTGCTCACAGTGTAATTTACAATATTCACATTGGTATATAATTTAAATGTAACAACCAATGCTTCACCACGATACACATTTGTTTTATTTAATTCAGCCTTTAAAAAAATATTTTTATCTGATAATCCTGTTGCTGCATTGGCATCCTGCTGTTGCTGACCTTGTTGTTTATTTCCTCCCTGCTGTTGCTGTGCCTGTGCATTAGCTTTAACAACAGTCATAATAATACCATTGGACTGAATGCGTTTGCCTTCTGCTTCAATACTTGCAAATCCAATTTTAAAAGTACCTTCTGCTTTTGGCTGAAGTATGTAACTAAAGCTTACCGACTGAGATACACTGCCATTGATAAACTGCATGGAGGTACTTTGATTGGGACCACTCATGACATAAAAATCTTTTAAATCAGGGCCCTGAAAACGGTTGCCGCTTGTATTCAGCGAATAAGTTAATTGAAATTGCTCACCCACAGCTACTGTACTTTTATTAACAGTGGCTGATAACACAGCATCTGCATAAAGCACATTGCTAACACATATAAGTGTTAACCCTAAAAGAAATGCTGCAAATACAATATTAAATTTAACTATCAGTCGCATAAAAACTACAATCCTTTTTTTAAAGTGCTTAGCAATACGCAAAGAAAATTCATTTGGATGAAGATCAGCTAAAATTAACAAATCATTAACGCTATAAAACCAAGCTTAACTAAGATAGACAACCTCGTTACCGGGTTCAAGGATAACGGTTACATGTTCCTGCAAAGTGGTGCTTAAAGTTATGCCAACAAAATCAGCTTCTACAGGATAACGTTTGTGATCACGGTTAACTAATAACACGGTTCTGATTTTTTTTATGTCAGCTTCGAGAAACGGACGTAAGCTATACATCAGTGTTTTACCTGAATTTAATACATCATCCACCACGATGATTACTTTATTTTTTAAAGATTCATTTGATAATGCCGGTTCAAGAGAATTTAATACAGGATTTTCTTTGTCAAGTGTAAGTTTTATTAATTGAGTTCTCAGGTCACAAATATTGTTGATTACTTTTTCTAACTGCTTCGCAAAAACAAATCCTGCATTGGCAATACCTGCAATAATAATTTCCTGCTCATCAAAATTATCTTCATAAATTTCATAAGCAATACGATTGATGCGTTGCTCAATCTGCCGTGCATTTAATAAAAAAGTTTTTGTTTGTTGCATATTTAATTTCAGCACCCCTTCAAGGGTTTAAAACCCTTGAAGGGTAGTTCATATTTATCTTTCTTCAGACTCTGTTATTGCATCCATTTTCAACGGACCACCTCCTGCATAATATTTTCGATAATAAGGTTCTTTAAGATCGCTGATGATTACACCATTGCTGGTGCTGGCATGCACAAATTTACCATCTCCAAGATATAAACCCACATGTGAAATGCGATGTTTGCGAATACGAAAAAATACCAGATCGCCTTCTTTCAAATCATCTTTATCTACTTTACGGATTGCTTTATAAATGTCGGCAGAATTACGTGCGCCAATATTTTTCAAATATACTTTTGAATATAACGCATTCACAAATCCTGAGCAATCTATTCCCTGTGCATTATTTCCTGAAAAGCGATAAGGTGTACCAATCCAGTTTTCAACCGTATCATATAATGTGCAATTGAAATGTTGTGGTAATGTAAATCCAAAATCCTGTTCATAATAAGATTTTTTATAAGAATTCATCAGTGTATCTCCTTCAATCTGACCACTTACATTATAACTCAGAGCAATAAATAAAAAAAACAGGACAATGCTTCTTTCTTTATTTGACATGTTGCGAAAATAAGCAATGAAGGAGCTTTAAATTATTATTTAATTCTTCTTCAAAGAAATTTCATCAACAATTAACGGTTGAAAAGCAAAATGATTGCAGTTATTTAACAAAAACTTTTAATGATGAAGGATGCATTTGCACAGCTAATTCATTCAACGGTTCATGCGGTTCTCCATCCACATGCAAATGCAATGGTCTTGAAGATTTTACATTTAACTTTTTACATTGCAGCATTTTTATATTTGAATCTGGTTTTAATGAACCACTAAACAGCCGGAAAAAAGTTAAAGGGATATTGATAAGTGAAGGACGCTTAACTATAATTAAATCCATCAATGCATCCTGCAAATCTGATTTCGGTGAAATGATTGCAGCATTACCAAATTGCGAAGCATTGGCAATTACAACCATGTGTGCAGTTGCAGTGATGGGCTGATCATCCACTTCAATTTTAAAATCTGCAATCGGGTATGAAAAATATTCACGCATTCCAATCTTCGTGTATGAACTCAATCCGCGTTTGCCTGCTTTATCAAAAAGCCATGCAACATATCCATCAAAACCTAAACCTGAAACATTTACTGCAAACCAGTCATTTATTTTTAAAGTATCAATGGCTTCCGTTTTCGAAGTCAATAAATATTGAATTGCCTCCATAGGATTTCGCGGAATTTTAAGATGCCTTGCCAGTCCGTTTCCTGAACCAACAGGAACGATTCCCAGAGCTGTTTGTGAATGTACCAATGATGAGGCAACTTCGTTTACAGTTCCGTCCCCTCCTACTGCAATCACTCCATAAAAATTATTTTCTACCGCTTCTTTTGCAAGTTCAACAGCGTGACCCCGGCATTGTGTTTTGCATATTTCAATTTCAAACTTATTTATTAAATCAGATTGTTCTACAAGCGATATAATTTTTTCTCCTTTGCCACTTCCTGAAATCGGATTAATAATAAAACGAAGTGTCTGCCTCATCGCTTTACCAGTTTATTGTGCAACATCCCCTGTTGATATTGCTGGATAATTGCCTTTAATTTTCGTTCGAAAAGTTTTGCCTGAGTAATTTTTTCTGCTAATAAATTATGTTCAAGGTTAACATCATTATGATAATCATATAATCCTGTCGAATGCTCACCATCAAACTGAAGCACGTAATCATTACTTATATATTGATATGAATTGTTCATATAATTAACGGCAAAATGATCATCCTTATCTGAAAATACATTTGTTCCAAAAGAAGAAAAATTTCCTGAGTAGTGAAGATAAGAAAGGATGCCGGGTAAAATATCAGCGTGTTGTGTAACAACATTTGTACTGCCAATTAAAGAATTAGCAGGAGAATAATAAATGATGGGAATTTTATAAATCCCGGTTCGTGTCTGATATTGAAATTGTGCTGCCGGTCCCGTATGATCCGCAGTTAATACAAACAAAGTATTTTTAAACCACGGCTTAGATGATGCTTCAGTAAAAAAAGTTTTTAATGCGTAATCAGCGTAAGCTATACTTTCTTCAATGGGTAAGCTTCCTTTCGGAAAACGATTTTTATATTTTTCAGGTATGGTGTACGGATGATGTGATGAAAGCGAAAATATAGTTGTTACAAATGGCGAATGCATCTCTGAAAATTTTTCAACACAATATTGATAATAAGGTTCATCATAAATACCCCAGTTACCATCGTAATTGTTTTTATCTCCTGTGTATTCATTACGTCCATAGTAGCGATCGTAACCAGCAAGCCTGCAAAAATTATCAAAACCCATTGTTCCATTATTTCCTCCATGAAAAAATGCACTCTGATAGCCTTTGGTTTTTAAAACCGATGCAATACTGTTTATTTTATTTGCATTATATGCTGAGGTAATAAAAGGTTCATTCATCAATGCAGGAAGCGATGCTACTATAGCAGGAATACCTTCCACTGATCGTTTGGCATTGGCAAAAGCATTGGTGCAAACAAAACTTTGTGTGATTAATGAATCTAAAAAAGGAGTGTATCCTTCGCCTTGATTAAAATAACCAATATACTCTTTTGAAAAACTTTCTAAAATTATGACAACCACATTCATTGGTTTAAATGCTGCTGTTGGATTTAATTGTTGATGAATATTAAAAAGCGATTCTGCTTCAGCATCACTCATGTATTTATTATCATTCAATTCATCTTTACCCAAAGTTTTAATGATAGTAAAAGGAGTATTTAGCACCAGCGGAATCAGTTGAGGAGTTGCATAACGTGCTGCAGTCTGCATGTTAATTGGTTTATATTGAATCCCGCCCCTGGCACCAATAATAAACAAACCAATTAAAGGAATTAATAACAAAGTCTGTTTCAGATAACTCACTTTATTGAAAGCATTTTCTCTTTTGTAAGTTCTTCTGTAAAGTATCTCTGTAAAAACCAGTAGTACAATAACAATCAGCAAAATGTACCAAAAATCAAAAACATATTGCCAGACATTATTTTTTATGTCCTCACCCATTGTGAAAAGATGAAAAAAATCTGCAGTTGTTCGTTTCTGGGCGAATCTGAAATAAATAAAATCTATTGCATTGAACAACAGTGCCGGAATGTTTATGGAATAGAAAACAATCTTGATTAATCGTTGATACCAATTCCTGTAAAACCATTGAACTGGCAAAATGTGTAAAATAATAAACAATGCATTAGTAATAAGTATTGCATAGAGATCAAAACGCAATCCATAAAAAAACAAAAGAATGATTTCCTTAACGCCTGAAGCCCTGAACGAACTGAAGTTAAAAACCAAAAAACATAAACGGCAAACTGAATAAAGTAACAGCAACAATAATAAACGCTTGATTAAAACTTTATATGGCTCCCAAAAATGTTGCACGCGGCAAATGTAGAAGATATTGGAAAAGAGTATAACCGTTAATGATTTACAATCAATTTTACTTTTTGTTAAAAAAAATTAAAAACGTATGCAACTAATCGCCATCAAAATCCGTTATGATAATTACACAGGTCCAAAACCAGTGCTTTAAGTTTTTTGGAAAGCCCGTAGAGAAGAGGCTATAGGGCTTTCCGCTTTTTTATGTTTTAACAAATTAAATTTTTCTCTATGTATTGTAAATAAGCCTATTTTTATCTCGAACAATGAAACTCCCAACACAAATTACCTTCACCTTATTGATTTGTTTTTTTTGCGTTGGTAAACTCTCTGCACAAGTTGGTTATGATGATGTGGTTTATCTTAAAAACGGCAGCATCATACATGGAATGATCATAGAACAAGTGCCGGGACAATCGCTTAAAATACAAACACGCGACCGGAATATTTTCGTTTATAAAATGGATGAAGTGGAAAAAATTGCCAAAGAATATACTGGTTCCAAAAAGCGATATGTGGAAGTTTCTGAAATAACAGCACACCCTTATTCAGGTTTTACATTTGGAATTGAAACCTCCATTGGCACCGGCATATCAACCCATAATAGCAACAGGAGTACCATTGCTGCACATGCATTATTTGGATATATGCATAAAAGTAAGTTTACCGTGGGTACAAGCACCGGTTTCAGCAACTGGGATATTAATAAAAAAGTTGACAATACACCTGTTTCTACAGTTGAGCTACGTGTTTCAGTGAGGTTGAATCCCATGATCAACCGGTTCTCACCAATGCTTCTGGCTGATGCAGGATATGGAATAGTGAATGATAACTTTAATGCAACAGGAGGACTTACTTTTAATACCGGTGTGGGAGGCAGAATAAATCTGACTCAAAAACGCGGTATTGGACTTTCTGTCTGTTACAAAATGCAGCGAATTACTTTAAATTATAATGTACATAATTATTATACTAACCTCAATACTGAAGTATCACAGTCATTCTGGCTTCAGGCAATTTGCCTGAATGCTGCATTTTATTTCTAAATAAAAATTTATCAAAATCACCATTACATTATGAACAAAAAAATCAGTGCGCTGTTAATAATAATGTTATTCATTATCACAGGTAAGGTAACGGCACAAGCGGGTTATGAAGATGTTGTCTATCTTAAAAATGGCAGCGTTATACATGGAATAATTATAGAACAGATACCCAATGAATCAGTAAAAATTCAGACAAAAGGAAAAGATGTATTTGTTTTCAAGATGGATGAAATTGAGAAGATAACAAAAGAGAAATTATCTGTTAAAACAGAAAAAGCACCTGAATCAACTGACATAAAAAAAGATCCTTACACAGGATATTCGCTTACACTGGAAAGTCATTTAGGAGAGGGAACAAGCAAAAATGCATTGAATGAAACCACACTTGGCATGCATGTGATAAATGGCATTACAATCAATAGTGCATATTCATTAGGTGTCGGTATTGGCTTCGATATCATCAATGAAAACCGTAGTTATTATAATAATTATCCGGGCTATAATAACTACAATCATGAATACCTTGTGATGACTTATTTTATTGATGCCAGGGCTTTTCCAATAAAATCTAAAATATCACCCATGATTATTTTAGATTATGGTTACTCAGCTGGTAT
>JANLUX010000360.1:0-2552 GCA_031363705.1 Bacteroidota bacterium | reverse complement strand
ATTACATGAATAAAATTATTTCATAGAAATGATCAACATACATTAATTTCTATAATATTAATAGAATTAATATAATCAATAAATTGTGCGGGGGTAGGTTGAGCTGGAAGTACCGGAATGCCCGGTAAATTAGTGCTATTTATCCGTGGTTTTATTACGGATCGCCATTGGAGAAAATAATCCTGGTACCAATCCAAATCAGACTTTGCAGCTCTTTGAAGAAGTAAAGCTGTAAAAAACGCGTCATACGATTTTCCAGCATTCTCATTAGTTGCGTAAAAGCGAAGAAAATATTTATTATTCTTTTTAATTTCAATCCGGTTTTGAATAAAAGTTATATCCTTTAAGCTGTAACGGTTATCACCCTGGTAAACAGTTGTGCCTGCTCCAAAGTTTGAAGCTAATATAAGTTCAGTCTCGGGTTGTAATCTGTAATGCAATGCAGTGCCCAGTTTTAAATTTTCGGTGTTGTAATCTACCAGGTCTTTTTCATGATATCCTGTACGATAATAAGTTCCAAGACCTGGATAAGTATATGCTGATTGACTTTTGTTTCCTGCACGGTTATACTCATCACCATACACATTAACTGCATCATAGCCTCCCGGGTTATGTGCATCATTTCTTGATTGTGGAGTAGGAGAGAGGTTATCCGCTTCCCAGTCGTTTGCACGCATGGCAAATACATTAAACTTTGCCCCGAATTTTTCAATCCCACTTTTATCCTTTAATACAAATGCATAACGCACAGATGTTTCAAGCAAATTTCTTTCTCCGGCTTTGGCCATCACTTCAAGTCCGGGTTTCATAAACGGACTGCGTGATGACATATTTATTACTCCGTTAAAAGCATTTGGACCATAGTATGCTGAACTTGCACCCGCCACTAATTCTACTTTTAAAACATCCAATTCAGATGCACCTAAAAAATTTCCCAGCGAAAAATTTAATCCCGGTGCCTGGTTATCCACACCATCTATAATCTGCAGCGATCGCACCGGTGAAGTAGAATTAAACCCACGCGTATTGATTACTTTAAAACCAATGCTTGCTGAAGTAAGGTCAACGCCTTTTAATTGTCCTAACCCCTCGTAAAAATTTGCTGCCGGTGTTTGCTTTATCGCAATCATGTCCATGGTTTCCACTGTGAGCGGAGATTCTTTTTGTCGCTCCGTAATACGGCTGTCTGTTACATTTACTTCTTTAAGATTAATTTGATTTGCGCCAAGCTTTATCTTTAATTTCTGACTTGCTTCACTCACTGTAATTTCCTCAGCATTATATCCTACATAAGTGCACACCAAAACGATGGGCAGCGGTTGGGCAATAGATAGCTGAAAGTTTCCGTCTAAATCTGATGTGGTTCCGTTAGTGGTTCCTTTCACAATAACTGTGGCACCAATTAAAGGTTCATTGGTTGATTTGTCCCTTAACGTACCACTGATCGTCTGGCACCATGCAGAGGAACTCTTTATCAGCACAAAAAACATTATTAAGTATAAGCTGTACTTCATATCACTCACTTAGGATTTTTTCAAAAGTAGAAATAAAAATATCCTGTTAAAATATTCGTTGAATGGAACAAATACTTTTGCACCATGCAAAAACAAATTGTGCTGTTGATTATATGTTGTTTAACAACCGTTTTACAAGCTCAGAATTTCCAGGTTTACAAGGGTGACACCATCAACCGGAAAGATGCCAAAGGATTAAAACAGGGTGTGTGGCGCAAATATTACCGTACGGATACCTTGTGCAGCGAAACTGTTTTTAAAGATGACAAACCCATCACTGTTTCGCGTACCTGGTATGAAAGCGGTAAACTAAAGGCGGTTGTAACATTTGATAAAAATAATCCAAAGCATGCCACTGGAATCAGTTACTACGAAAACGGAAAAATGATGGCGCGTGGAATTTACATCAACCAGCAGAAGGATAGCACATGGATTTATCATGGAGAAAATGATTCAATTAAATCCATCGAAATTTATAAAAATGGTTTGCCTGATAAAATCTGGAAAGTGTTTTATGAGAATGGCAAACTTGCTGAAGAAACTACTTATGTAAATGGTAAAAAAGAGGGCGTTCACAAAGAATATAACGAAGATGGCGTTTTAATTTTCGAGATGCCTTATAAAAACAACATTGCTGAGGGCATTGCAAAACTTTATTATCGTGATGGAAAAATCAGGGCAAGCGGAATGTATCATAATGGCTTGCGTGAGGGATTATGGATTAAATATGATAACAAAGGTTTGAAGGAGAAAGAGCTGCACTATAAGAACGGAGTGAGCAAGGAAGAAGAAGTACAGGAGTGAATTTATAAAAAATCCCTCTTTATAACATCATTACTTTCCGATACAGAAAGTAACTTACATATTCTTTAGCAAATCTTTCAGAGGTAAAACTGTTTATTTGAAGTAAATTCAAGAGTTGGAGGTACAAGTGAGGTACAAGGTTGCATAAAAACCTATTCTTTTACCCCTGTTTGGGTTAAAGTCCAGATTATTTCCTTCAAATACTTTCTAACTTCAAAGTTGTAAAGTTTTTTT
>JANLUX010000349.1:0-5398 GCA_031363705.1 Bacteroidota bacterium | reverse complement strand
TATGATATTGGTAATTACTATAAGCTGAACGATGCATTTACTTTTGAAACTTCAACGGAAGAGCTGAATCAATACGTAAACGCTCACAAATAAATACTACTTCAATTTGTCATACGACAGCAAGCATCTTTTCTTTTTACGGCTCTCAGCAGTTTCAGGCATGATGGCTGTAATGCTCGGAGCGTTCGGAGCACATAAATTAAAAGAAATTATTCCTGCAAACGAGGTTGCCATTTATGAAACAGGAATCCGTTACCAGTTCTATCACACCTTTGCATTGCTTGCTGTAGGTATTTTACTTTATTTAAAACCCTCCACTTTACTTATTAAAAGCGGTTATGCATTTGCGATAGGCATATTATTATTCAGTGGTTCTGTTTATGGAATATCTCTTCGTAGCTTATATGAAGTAAACCTGAACTGGCTGGGTCCGGTTACCCCGCTTGGTGGTTTATTTTTAATATTGGGCTGGTTATTGTTATTATTATCTTTTAAAAATTTAAATCCAAACAAAAACTCATGAAACTTACTCAAATCTTATTAATCACTTCTGTAATGATAGGTTCTTACTCGTGCAACTGTCATAAAGATGCTTCTAAAGACAACACTACTTCCGGCTCATCCACACAAACTTCTGCATCAGGCACACAAACCTCCGCCACAGGAACTAATACTTCTAATACCACCACAACTGCTCAAAACAATAATTCGTCCACGGCTAATAAAACGCAGGGAGATACAGCTTCCATTTGCAGGCTCAATGTTTCTTTTTTCAGTATTGGTACGGGTACTGATGCAGAGGCACGACCAATGCTCGATAAGTACGTTCAGCAATTTATGGATGCCACCAGTAAAAGAATAGTTTATGATGCCATTCCATGGGGACGTGAAGGTGAAATGGATATGTGTTTTACCCTTGATAATCTTTCACCGGAAGAGCAAACACGGTTTATCAATGGCATGCGCGACACTTTCAAAGGTCACGAACTGGTAAGAGTGGAAGAGAACAAAAAGAAAATGACCAGAAGAAGATAATCCTGCAGATTTTTTGTATTATAAGTTATGATTTTAATCAGCTATCCCGCTTCTGAGATTAAAAATCCCTGAGAATCCCATAGTCTCATCCATCGTTAATTAACATTCATTTACTCCTCTGTTTTATCAACAAGTGAGGTGAAATAATATTCACCACTCAAAATCAGGCTTTCATCATTTTTTAGACGTAAAGCTGAAATTAATCATTGACCAAACCTGATATTTTCCCTTTCTTTGCACAAATTGAAAGAGCCATGAATGAATACGGTCATAAAAATCCAAACGCCTCGGTTGCTGATATTGGTTTAAAGAATGTGAGTGCTGCTTACTGGAACCTTAGCCCTGCTGAGCTTGTTGAAGAAACCATTTTAAATGGGATGGGTGAGCTCACTGATACCGGTGCGCTTGCGGTTGACACAGGAGAATTTACAGGTCGTTCGCCTAAAGATAAATTTTGCGTGGCTGACACTGAAACCAATAACACTGTTTGGTGGGGTGACATCAATATTAAATTTGATAATGAAAGATTTGACCGTTTGTATGCACGTTTAACTGCTTATCTCACCGGTCGTGAGGTTTATGTGCGTGATAGTTACGCTTGCGCTGATCCGCGTTACCGATTAAATGTGCGCGTGGTAACTGAGTACCCATGGAGCAACCTGTTTGCAAACAATCTTTTCCTGCGCCCTACACCTGAAGAAATTGAAACTATCAATCCTGACTGGTTAATAATAAATGCTCCGGGCTTTAAGGCTGAACCGTCTATTGATGGAACACGACAGCATAATTTTGCAGTCATTAATTATACTAAGAAAATAATCCTGATTGGCGGCACAGGCTATACCGGTGAAATCAAAAAAGGAATTTTTACAGTGCTCAATTACGTTTTACCACAACATAAAAACGTGCTTAGCATGCATTGTTCAGCCAATGTTGGAAAAAATGGTGATACTGCTTTATTCTTCGGTTTATCAGGCACCGGAAAAACAACATTAAGTGCTGATCCTAACCGTGGTTTGATTGGTGATGATGAACATGGATGGAGTGATGACAGTGTGTTTAACTTTGAAGGAGGCTGCTATGCAAAATGCGTTAACCTTTCTGCTGAAAAAGAACCGCAGATATTCCAGGCAATCCGTTTTGGTTCACTGCTTGAGAATACTGAGTTTATAGATGGAACTACCACTACTGATTACGACAGCATCACAAAAACCGAAAATACACGCGTTGCCTACCCCATTAATTTTATTGATAACGCAGTAGAGCCTTCCGTTGCCAAGCCACCAAAAAATATATTCTTCTTAACCTGCGATGCATTTGGCGTGTTGCCTCCCATCAGCCGTTTAGATAAAGCACAGGCAATGTATCATTTCATATCCGGCTACACCGCTAAAGTTGCTGGTACTGAAATGGGAATTACAGAACCTACTACCACTTTCTCTGCTTGTTTTGGTAAAGCATTTTTACCATTGCACCCTGCGAAATATGCTGAGCTGCTTGGTAAAAAATTAAAAGACAGCGATGTAAATGTATGGCTGTTAAACACTGGCTGGTCAGGCGGTTCATTTGGTGTGGGTTCGCGTATGAAACTTGCTTACACACGTGCAATGATTACTGCAGCCATCAATGGTGAGTTGGATAAAGTAGAATACGACACACTTCCCGTTTTCAATTTAAAAATGCCAAAAACCTGTCCTAATGTACCTACAGAAGTTTTAAATCCCCGCGAATCCTGGAAAGACAAAGCAGCTTACGATAACAAAGCAGTTGATCTTGCCGCATCATTTATAAAAAACTTTAAGCAATACGAAGAAGGCGCAAGCAAAGAAATTCTTTCTGCTGCTCCGAGTGTGCCGCAGGTGGCGTAATCTGGAATTATAGATTATGGATTCTAAATTATTAGATTAAAGCTCCGATATGCGGGGCTTTTTTATAATATACCTTTTGTAGACATTTTGTTTTTTCCTTAATGAATTTGTTTATATTATATTTGACCTTCAATCATAAAACAATGAAAGAAGAAAATCAACCAAATTATTATTTTACATTGGCTAACTTCAATAAATGCCCACAGAAAAATATATCACTACAGCTTATTACTCCAATAATTTCATTTAAACTTTTAATGAAATTTGTAGTAGCTTTTATATTTTTCTTTTCAATTACTTTCGAAATACGTGCAGATAGAATTTATATACTTCCAGGTATAGGATATAACCAGGCCGGACCGGATATTATTAGCGCAATAACCAGTCTTGGACATACGGTTGTTGCAGGTGTTGCGGGCTCCACCACATTGCCAGCGGGTTTTACTACCGCTTGTGTTGATCCGGTTAACGGATATCACTGGTTATGCCTTTTTGGCGTGATTGATTATATACCCTTGCAACCACAGATTAAAGCCTTCATTGATGCCGGAGGAAAAGTTTATCACCAGCATGAAGTTACTTGCTGCACTGTTTCCACTACGAGTGTCGCTTCGCTTGCAAGCGCATTCACCGGTTTAACAATCACTCCTAATGCTGCTTCCTTTATTGCCAATGGTGGAATGCCTGCTTGGGAAGCTGTGAATGCAGGCAACTGTGTGTATATGTCAGGAGCAGCTTATAAGTGCTTGGATGGGATACCTTCAGGGCATACACTCAATGCTACTGCAAATCTTAATGGATCATCACCGCCCTACACAGATTGTGAAAACTTTGGAGTGTATTTTGAAACTACTGACTTTATTGGAGCTGCACATAACGGAGCTTATGTTGCTATCGGTGATATCAATTTATTTTATAATGGATTCGAGCCTCCTAACAATGGAGGTACCACACCGGTGGATATGAATGTAATTAATTTCTTTTTTCCAAATGAGCTTACTTCCTGTTTTTTATTTCATCCTGGCTGCATTATTACCACCGCAATTAATTCCATCCAAAATGATTTTAATATACAGCTTTATACAGATAATACTCATCACCAGCTAATTGTCGCAATGAAGCAAAATAATAAAACGTCCATAGCTCTTTTGAACAGTTTGGGGCAGCAGGTTATGTTTTTTGATGGCATACAATCTGACCAATTCACAATCAGCACTGCGGGATTAAACAATGGAATTTATTTTGTAATAATTGGAAGTGGAGAGCAATCATTTGTGAGAAAGATTTTGATTGAATAGTAAATAACTACATGAACTATTTTAGAACACATTAGAAGTAATAACTAACAATTTTTGTTGGCTTTTAGCGTGTCTGCTACCTCTTGTTTGATGAAATAACCTGATTGATTAGCTTTGACTCCGCATTAAAACATCCAAAACACACATGAAAAAACCCTTACAACAATTAGCAATCATTATTGCATTTATTTCAAGTTTAATCTTCTCGCATCAAAGCGCCAATGCACAAATTCCCTCAGCCTGCTTCGAAATCCAGAGCATTTTAGTAGCCGCCTGTGGCACTCCCGAAGGAGAAAATGAAATGGTACGCTTCATCATCGGACCCAATGATTTGCCTGTATCATTGCTCACCGTACAGTGGCCCAATGCAAGCAATAGTTTTCTCGGCATTTGTCAGAATGCGCAAACCGCTGCCAAGGTGGATACTATTAACTCCTCCATTGCTAATTGCGGTTATGTGATGGAACCTGTTGGTGGTGTATTGCCTGCAGGGAGCACTGTTATTTTAGTAACCAGTACCAATATGGATCCGGTTGATAATTCATTCGCGGGCTTAACTGATACATTAATCATGATTTTTCAATGCGCAGGAAACACTTCAGGTCATTTTAAAAATTACGGCACCACAGGTAACCTTACCAGAACATTAGTTATGACAGTGGATGCCTGTATTGATTCAGTTACTTATCATATAGATTCCTTAACCAAACAAAACGGAACCATCGGAGATGAGAACGGTGCAACAGTGTTATTCGATTTTCCCGGTAATCCATCCTATATTAATCCCGGTTGCGAGGCGCCCTTCAACGCTGTTTATGCAACATTATCAACGGATAGTACAGGTGTTTGTGCAGGAGATTCAGTGCATGTTTCAGCTACTATCAGCAACAACAATTTTTCTTCGTACTACTGGTCAGGAGGTAATGGCACTTATGCAAATGCTTCTTCTTTAACTACAACTTATCAAACGAGTACTACCTTTCATGGTAATGACAGCCTGGTGTTTGTCATTGTAGGCAATTGTAATGACACCATTTACAAAACACTACCTGTGCTGATAAATCCATGCACAATAGGGATAAAAGAAAACGGGATCGAAAATAATGTTTCAATTTTCCCAAATCCCGTTGCAAACCAATGTCACATTATAGCAAAAGGATTTATCAATTCCATTATTTTCATTTATGATGTTGCAGG
>JANLUX010000340.1:0-4120 GCA_031363705.1 Bacteroidota bacterium | reverse complement strand
TCGTCCAGCGACAAATGGCTGCGGATGCGGTTCATCAGCGCCGGCAAACCACCGGCGTAATAGAAGTCTTCCATCAGCTTGTCGCCGCTGGGGTTGAAAAGTTAGGATTGCCATAAGTAATAAGGTTGGCAGTAATATAATAACCGGGATCGAAACCGGCTCCACCAGTGTAAGTATAAGCATCAAAATTCATATCCACCTTCAGCGAATCACCGGGAGAAATGTACGGAGTGAGTTCGTGCTCCTTTGTTATCGTTTTAGTACCGGGACACCAGTTGCTGCGGTCGTAAATCCAGGTGCCTCCCTGTGGAAATATGGGGTTCATTCCACAATCAGTTCTCCAAACCTGCTGTGTATATCTCACTGTATCATTGGTTAATACTCTGTAACTCTTGTTGCAGAATTCTGCGCAGTTCTGTGCTCCGCCAAAAGAGTGACCTGATGGTGTTACACGTAATGATGCTGACGTTTCAGTGGAATCCATATCAAATGTTACAGGTACTAAATGGCTTTCAATCGGATCAGTGCTGAAACCATATCTGTAATATTTATCAGGATAAAGAATACGTACCCGTTTAACATCGCGTGGAGGTGTTCCTTCTATCATATAAAAAGTTACACTTACACGATAACCATCAGCCCATCCGTCAAAAAATATGCGCATCAGTAAACTATCGTGCATCATAGGCCGGTAATCAGTAACATCAAATGTGTAATTATTAAACCACGTTGCCGCAAGTTGGTTTCCAAAAGGTGACATAACTCTGCCAAACTCTATTATATCTTTTACTTCAAAAGGTGAATACACATTGGTATAATTAACATACCACAATGAATCATAAGGAACATATATGGAGTCAATAATGGCTCCGGCTGAATTATAAATATGATTATAAAAATTACCAGGGTAAACCTGTATGGAGTCAGTAGCTACTGAAGGGTTAAGCGTATCATTAAAAAGCATTATTTCAAATGTGATCGCAATGGTACTATCAGTAGCCATAGTTGTGCTGTTATAAAAATAATTGTAAACAGTATCTGTATTAAACAACACCGAGTCAACAGTTGCCCCAGCCACAGTAAAAGATGGATACTGCGTTAACGTTGAATCAAAAACTCCCGAAGGGCGAAGTGCAAAAACTTGCGTGGTGTAATCATAAGCAGCACAGCCGGTGGCAGCACAGCCAAAAGTATATTTCATTAATATTTTGCTGAAATGAAAAGTATCAGAAGGAAAAACAGCCCATGCATCAAAATCACCATGCCAGTTCATGTGAACATTGTTGTGTGCCTGCACTACTATAGTGTCACCTACAGAAGCATTGATCTTTTGATGGCTAAGCAAACCAATAAGTAAAAACAAGCATAAGAGGCGATTGGAGAAATTGTAAATTTTATTCATGGTGAGTTTTTTTAGAGGGGATAAAAGTACAAATGCAATCGTATTAATAAGTAATTACTATAAATAATGTAATAATATTTTCAAATATTGAGATTCTGCTTTTGATTTACTTACTTTGTTCGCAGAAATAAAACCAAAAAAAAATAATCTCATGAAAAAAACACTACTATTATTAATCATTACCATTTCCCTGTTCAATACTGTACAGGCGCAAACTTCAGGCGGACCTGATGCTTACGGTTATGTGTGGAGAGACAGCAATGATCCCAACGGACCTGCTTATAACTGGGTGGATATTTCCACCAACCCTGAAGCTGTATTGGTTACAGGTTTAACAGATGATAACTTTGTTGGACCCTTTCCACTAAATGCTGATTTTCATTATTACTGGTATGATGTAACTCAATTCTGGGTTTGTTCAAATGGTGCAATCGCATTTGCAAATCCAAGCCCTACGCTTGCATCTCCCTTTCCGACTATTCCAAGTCCGGGTGCTCCTCAAAACTTTCTGGCAGCATTACTCAGCGATTTGTTAATTAACAATCCGGGTAGTAACAGCGAAGTTTATTATTATAAAAGTTCAACTAATGATTCATTGGTTGTTTCATGGATCAATTGTCCTTTCTGGGATCCTGCAGGTGTTACCGGAAACAATACCTTCCAGATTATTTTGAATTATGCTGATAGTTCTATCCTGTTTCAATACCAGCTACAAACAGGTGCAAGTGCAGCAGCAGCTAACTTTTGTGAAGTGGGTATCGAAAATAACAGCGGAAGCATAGGGCTTGAATGGGCACATGATGTTTACCCGCCTTCAAGCTATGCTATCAAATTTTATTATCCTGACACCACCAGTTTCCAGGTGAACGATGCTTCTACAGCGTTCTGCGACAATGCAGGAAACGGTGGAATTTTCCTTTCAAAAAACGGAGCACCATGGAGTATGACTGCAGGTGTTCAAAACACCGGAAACACCACTCTTGCCGGATTTAACGTTAGTGGTGAAGTACGCACTGCCACCAATGCACTTCAGGTGAGAGATACACAGGCAGTGGGAGCATTAAACGCTGGAGCAACCCAGGCAATAAACTTTGCTGATCCATTTATTCATAATACCGCTGGTATATACAAGATGAACTGTATTACGCTACTCGCAGGTGATGCAACACCAACCAATAATCAAAAAACATTGGAGATAAACGTAGTGGATACTACACAGGCCAGCATAGAACTTGCTTATGATAATGGTGTGGAAGCAGGAGCCGGTGGAATTTCATGGAGTGGTGGTGATGGAGGTATAGCAATGCATTTTATTCCGCCCTTTTATCCCTGCCAGCTTACTCAGGTTAAAGAATTTATTGTTGCTGATCCAAACAATCTTGGTTTTTCAATGATGATTTATGCAGATGACGGATTGAATGGTGCGCCATTAACACTTATAGACTCTGTGTTTGTAGCAGGAGGATCTTTCACACTTAATGCATTTACAACCACCACACTTACCTCTCCTCTTACCATTAGCTCTGGTGGATTCTATGTGCTGTGGTTTATGGGCGGTGACCAGGTTGCCATAGGACAAAACCAGGTAGCGCCAATTTCAAATCGCAGCTATGAGGTATTGGGTGGAACAGCTCCCGGTAATTTTGCAGGATACCGTACTTCAGAAACGGAAGACCTGATGATACGTGCTGTGATTCAAAAAATTGTTGGCGTTGAAGAAATTAAAGCAGGTGAATTATTCAGCCAGTTTTATCCAAACCCGGCTCTTGATAAAGCTACATTAAGTTATGACATCAGCACTGCTTCTGCCAGACAAGTAAAAGTGGAGCTGTTTAACATTGCCGGAAAATTAGTTTACAGCGAAATGGTTGGTTCTGTAAAAGGACAACTTGATATCAATGTGAAAAACTTTGACGCAGGTATGTACTTATGTAAATTTATAGTTGGTAATACTGAAGTAAATCGCAAGTTGACAATTGTGAAATAATTCTATACCTAACTTGTAAAAAAAACCTGCGGAAAATTCGCAGGTTTTTTTTCGTCTCAATTTTTCATGAAGATTAATTAACCGATGGAATAATTCATATTAAATTAATCGATCATTCACTCTGGTATCATTTACATGCATGCACATTTGGCGTGCAATTAAAACGCACATAAAAAATGAAAAAATTAATTATCGCAGCATTCGCTGCTGGCATTATGGCTACTGCTGTAAATGCTCAAACTGCACCTACAACTACTAAGGCGCAAACAACTAAAACACAAACTAAAGCAGCTGACAAGAAGGTTGAGAAGAAAGAGATGACTCACGCTACTCCTGCAAAAAAAGCTAAACATGTTCTTAAAGTGCATGCTTCAGCTCAGCCTGCAGTAAAATAAAAAGTTTGATAGTAAAAGAAAGCCGGTTGCTAAAGCTGGCTTTTTTTATTTCTTCACCAGCTTAATAACCTGATTACTTCCATCATTGAAAACAGCATTCAATAAATAAATTCCTTCTGAAAGCTTTTGATCTTTAAATGAAATCTTCATAGTTTCATCTCTCATACTGAAAGAATGAATTATCCGGCCTGTCAGGTCAAGAATTTTTATTTCCTCAATATTCATTCTGATTTTATCCTGCTGGATGTAAAGATTTTCTTTAAATGGATTAGGATAAACCCTCAAAGAATTGATTTGGTTTTCACTTAAAGTAACTACATTAGGTGGAAATGTAAC
>JANLUX010000338.1:0-3612 GCA_031363705.1 Bacteroidota bacterium | reverse complement strand
AAAATATGAGTTATCGAACAATCCGGCGAACCAGGGGTTCGATGTGTTTGCCACATATAACCAGAACAAAGTTAACTCTGAAAAAAACAATTTATTTTACCATCACCTGAATGTGCGTGATAAAGAAATTGACACGGATGCTGTGGAGTTTCTTTTGTCAGAAAAATCGTCATGGATTACAGGGCAGGTGTTGCATGTTGACGGAGGCATTTCGAAATTGAAAGTTTAAATGAACAGCGTAAGTATTATTTTCCCGCTTCAGCTTTTTGAAAAGAATCCATGCCTGAGAAAAGACACAAAAGTACTAATGGTTGAAGAAGATCTTTTTTTCAACCAATATAAATTTCACAAACAAAAACTTGTCTTTCAAAGGGCCTCTATGAGGTTTTATGAGGAATTCCTCCGCTCACATTCGTTTGATGTGCAATATATCGATGCTCAAAATCCGGTTTCGGACATTGGCAAATTAATTTCAAAGCTGAGAAACGAAGGTATTTCTGAAATTTACTATACTGATGTGGTAGACGACTGGCTGGAAAAACGCCTGCAAAAATCTGCAGATGAAAACGGAATTCAACTGACACAATTTAATTCGCCAATGCTCCTTAATACAAGACAGGACCTGAGCGATTGGTTCGGAAACCGCGAAAAATTTTTTCACAAAGATTTTTATATCCATCAGCGAAAAAAACATAAGGTTTTTCTCGATCCTGCTGGCAAACCTGTTGGAGGTAAATGGAGTTTTGATACTGAAAACCGTCTAAAGTACCCGAAAACCGAAAAACCGCCGGTTGTGCAATTCCCTTTAGAAAACAGGTTCGTTCGTGAATCACGCAAGTCAATCGGTGAGAGTTATCCTGAAAATTATGGTACAATTGATTCAGATTTTATTTACCCAACAACTTATGAGGAGGCAGCAGACTGGCTGGATCAATTTCTCAGAAAACGGCTTGAGGGTTTCGGGAAATATGAAGATGCTATAGTACAGGAAGAGAATATTTTGCATCACAGCGTGTTTACACCACTTTTAAATGTTGGCCTGTTAACACCGAAACAAGTATTGGAAAAAACGTTGGAATTTGCTACTGATAATGAAATCCCTTTTAATTCACTGGAAGGTTTTGTTCGCCAGATTTTGGGTTGGCGCGAATTTATCAGGGGTGTTTATCACTGGAAAGGCAGCGCTGAGCGCACAACTAATTTTTGGGGGTTTGAGCGAAAAATACCTGAAGCATTCTGGACGGGCGAAACCGGTATTGAACCATTAGATCAGATTATTCAAAAAGTGCTGAAAACAGGTTATGCACATCACATCGAGCGGTTGATGGTAATTGGAAATTTTATGCTTCTTTGTGAGTTCAATCCGGATGAGGTTTACAGATGGTTCATGGTAATGTTTATCGATGCTTACGACTGGGTAATGGTACCGAATGTTTACGGCATGAGCCAGTTTGCCGATGGTGGCCTTATGTCCACAAAGCCTTACATTAGTGGAAGCAACTACCTGATGAAGATGAGCGATTTTAAAAAAGGAGAATGGCAAAAAACATGGGACGCATTGTTCTGGAGGTTCATGCATGTCCACCGTGATTTCTTTAACCGGAATCCCAGGTTGGGAATGCTGGTGAGGAGTTTTGATAGTATGGATTTAAAAAAAAGAAATATGCTGTTGCAGGTAGCTGGTTATTATCTTGCTTCTTTGTGAAAGAAACTATTATTAGGAGAAAAAAATGATAAAATACTTCGCAGGAATTGATGTTCAGATAAAAAGAGGCTGCTGTTATTACATCATTGATGAAAATAAAAAGTATGTTGATAGCGATTGGATTAAAGACAACATTTCTCAATCATTGAAAGAAATTTTTCTACGAATCAGCAATAACAATACAAAACAAATTGCAATTGGTATTGATGCGCCAAGAATGCCGATTAAAAAGCTCCGCAAAAGAAACTTCGATAAAAAGACAAACTCGTGGATTGATAATGGTGATGAAAAACTTGGAAGAGAGTGCGAAGTGATAATCAAATCTTACAACATTGCAAATCCCCAATGGACAAGAACTTATGAAGATTCTCCGGAATGGATGAAACTTGGGTTCAGGATATTTTCGGCACTTACTGATTTCCCCTTCGCTTATGAGGTCTTTCCATCAGCTTCATACAGATTGCTTGAGAAAGAAAATGTTCAATATGAATTGTGCCTGAATAAATTTTCTGGCGGGGTAAAAGATATGCTTGATGCCTCTGTAGCGGCAATAACTGTTTATGAGTTTATAGACGGAAGAGGTTGTGAAGTTGGTGGAGAAGATAAACTTGGAACTATTGTACTCCCAAGAAAAGTTGGTTGGCCGACATAACCTGAAAAATTGATTTTTTTATGACCGTTATAAATATTATACTTATCTTTTGCTCAGGCATTTCCTTTGTTATATATGGTTACCTTTTATTGTTTTCAGTTAAGATGCGGATTGAGTTTAAGCGCTTTGGACTTGAGAAGTTTCAAAAACTTACCGGCATACTTCAATTGTTGGGTGGATTAGGCCTATTGGTAGGCTTAATAACTAAGCTGATCTTGTTAATTTCATCCGGCGGCTTAGCTTTGTTAGTGCTAATAGGGTTTGGGGTGAGACTTAAAATAAAAGATGGCTTTTGGCTCACCATGCCTTCTTTGTTTTTTGCCTTATTAAACTTGTATATCTTTGTAATTACTATTTAGTTCGGATTAAAATTTAAACAACAGAAAAGATTTCTTACAATTAATACTATTAATAAAATGGAATGGATTAAAATTGCTATTCAGGTAATTATCGCCGCTTCAATTTTTAACGTTTGGATATTGAGATTTGGAAAACCAACCAGCTGGCGGGGAGGTGGAGCTAAAAGCATGAAAGAAGAATTCGAGGCTTATGGCCTGCCCGACTGGTTTATGAAATTAATAGGATTTTTTAAACTAACTCTCGCTGCATTTTTAATTGCCGGAATATTCGTGCCTGTTTTGACAAAACCGGCAGCAATCGGTATGGCGGTTCTAATGCTGGGAGCGATCTCTATGCATATTAAAGTAAAGGATTCTCTTGTTAAATCTTTTCCGGCGTTTGGTTTATTAGTACTTTCTTTATTTTTAATATTTTTATAAAACCCAGCACCAGTTTGGGCCCGGTATGCCACATGATGCTAACCCTTCTTAGAAATGGGAATACGACATTGGAAAAGGTTGGCTTTAAAAAAATCTGCAATCTTTCGACTGCAGATTTTTATGGTTTAAATATATTAAATGCCTGATGGCAACAGAACTTTGTTTATTGTATGAATTACCCCGTTAGTTCCCAAAACATTAACCAGAGCTGCATTTGTGCTGATAGCTGCCATTGTTCCGTTCCCTGAAGTAACTGTACCTGCTGTGGCATTTATGTTTATATTACCATTCAGCGTGGGTACACTTCCGGTAATCAGATCGCTTGAAAATATTCGTCCGGTTGCAGTAGTCGGCGAAGAAATGATATGATGTTTCAACACGGCTGTTAATGTGTTAAGATTTATATCATTAATACCTGCCACCCCTAAAGCTGTATACAATTCCCTGAAAGCTGCATCGGTAGGTGCAAAAACCGT
>JANLUX010000303.1:0-9640 GCA_031363705.1 Bacteroidota bacterium | reverse complement strand
AAAATATTCGGGTGATTTAGACCTCAAGAAAGCTGCGCGCTCTGTTTTTCTAACCCTTAATAAGAAACCTGTGAATGCAAGACTTAGCATTACTGCAGAAGTAATTTTTGCAATTGCATTCCATTGTTCCATTTCGGGTGTAAAAAAACTATTGAACAACATCACATAATAGTTGAGGTTGCTTAACATCGTATCTAAATAATTTTCTGCCTTTGCAATTGACATATAAAAAGAAACACCACTATGTGGAATAGGAAATAAAATTTCATTCAACAAAAAATAAATTGTTAAACCGCCAAATGTTATAATCAGATTATTTCGCCAGATATTTTGCTTGAACAATGTTGAACGCTGCCTGATAAAAAGCACCATTAACATAATCAGCAACGCAAGACTAAATACAACTCCACTTGCTTTTAAAGACAAAAGCCAGCCGTTAAGTAAAGCCAATAATACCGGATAAGCAAGAACTGATTTTTTCTTCCATTGTTCATACAAAATAAAAAGAAGAAGAAGAAAAAATGAAAAACAAATGTCACACATGATTTCTCCTTTTATCATAAGTGTGGAAGGATTATAAGCAATCATCAGGCAAAAAAGAAATGCATACAACGATTTCATTTTTGTATTGAGCAACAAAAACATCACCACCAAAAACAGGATAAGCAGGGTACTCATAAAAATTAAATATGTATGAATATTTAAACCAGATATCGCATACACAGGAGCCAGCAAAAGAGGAAAACCAACCGTGTAAGCAGGTGGACCCATAAAAGCAAATCGCGGATTATAAATATAACCAATGTCACTTTGTGGTTTTCCTTCACATATATTTTTTGCCTGATGCAGGTAGGATGCAAAATCGTCACCCCAGTCATGACTGTAGTTTACATTAAGCCACAACAATGGAATGCAAAAGATCAGCAATAAAAAAATCCATCCAATATTTTTAATCAGCATACCATCGTGTAACTTTTAATTATCTATATGGTGGAGAATTATTTTACCTGAATTTATAAATCGCAAACTGATTGTTGAACCATATTTTTTTAAAAAGTGTCGGTTTAATTTTAATGAGTGAGTCCAATGCAGGGTTCACATCACCATTGTTAGTCATACAATAATTTACCTGAAGGCTGTCAATATTTGCCAATGCATCATAAGGATTATCCCATGGAAAATTACAACACGATTTACGGTCGGTGTAAAGTGCCAATGCACGCGGACGCCTGAAATTAAAAATGGAATTCGAATCTGTATGCAGGCGGATATAATTGATTGCCTCACGTGCTTCCATTCGCTGAGGACCGTTTACAATTTCAAAACGCTCTTCAATAAATTGATCAATACCGGGTTTATACTGCAGGAAAACAATAAATGCAAATAAAATTCCAACAGCATATTTCCACTTTATATCAGCAAATAATATCTGTACCGTTAAATAAATATAATAACAGGCAAAAGGAAGCATTGGAAAAACAAAACGAACGCCTGCCTGGTGCGGATAGAAAAGTATTATCAGAATAAAAAGCATAAATATTTTATCACGCAAATCAATTTTCCTTTTGATACGGAGTAAAAATCCGATCACTGTAAAAGAAAGCATCACTGCCGCAGTAATGTGTCCTGCTGATTGCCATTCACCTGATTCAGGATTAAAAAAATTATAGAACTGTGTAACGTAATTATCCAGGTTATTTAAAAATGTAGAGAGGTAATCACCGGATTTTGAAACTGAAATAAATAATAACAATCCTCCGCGCGGAACAGGAAATAATATATTATTCAGTAAAAAATAAATTGCAATACCTCCAAAAATCATGAGCATTGAATTACGAAAAACAAAACCTTGTTTGAAAAGTCTTGAGCGTTTCTGAATGAATTGAAAACTCATTGTTAAAAATATTGCAGCGCTCACTGCTATACCGGTTCCTTTGATTGATATCAGCCAACCATTTATCAAAGCAAGTAACAAAACATAAATAATTGATTCCTCATTTCTCCATCTTTCATAACACACTATTGATAATAAAATAAAAAATGCAAGCAGTATATCACACATTATTTCTCCTTTCAATAAAAGGGTGTGGGGATTGTAAGCTATGATTAAACAAAAAATAAATGCATACAATGGTTTCATTCGCGTGCTTAAAAAATTAAACATAGCCAATGAAAACAAAATCAAAAAAATACTCATCACCAATAAATACACATAAATATTATGACCAGAAATTGCATAGACCGGTGCAAGTAATAATGGAAATCCGACAGGATAAGCAGGTGGTCCCATAAAATAATGCGGGTTAAAAATAAAACCGATATCGCCCTGTGGTTTCCCTTCACAGATATTCTGCGCCTGGTGAATGTAAGAGGCAAAATCATCATGCCAGTAAACACTGTCTTTCACATTAAGCCATAATAATGGAAGGCATAATAGCAGCAGAAGCAAAAGCCATTTAATATTCCTCCTCACGCTAAATTCTTATTGCAGTTGAAATCATCTATTTTTACAGGACAAACAAAGGCGAAACTAAACGAATTATGAGGACTATACATCATACCAATGATTTTGAAGAGTATGCAAACTTTGATGAACTGCCTGAAGCGGACCAACTATTGATGCGTGAAGCACAAACTGCTGCTGATGACGCTTATGCTCCCTATTCAAAGTTTCATGTAGGTGCAGCAGTGCTGTTAGAAAACGGAACTATTGTAAAAGGAAATAACCAGGAAAATGCAGCTTATCCTTCAGGACTTTGTGCTGAGCGTGTTGCATTGTTTGCTGCGGGCGCTCATAGTCCAGGGATTAAAACTAAATCCATTGCGATTCACGCTTATTCTGAAAAATTTAAAGATCATCCGCAGGCAGTGGGACCATGCGGTGCCTGCAGGCAAGTGATGGCAGAATATGAGCATCGCCATCACCAAAAGATGCGATTGATAATGCAAGCGGAAGATGGAAAATACATTGTATCACACAGCGTAAATCAACTGCTGCCTTTTATGTTTAATGCAGATAATATTCAATAACAAAATTTTGAGTTATGAATTTTAAATTATGAATTAAAACTTTCTCCCCCTTATTTCATAACTCATAATTCAACATTCATAACTATTCATACACTATTTTTGCCCCTATGGAAACGCCAGTAAAGAATAAAACAAAGAGTAAATTGAAATACAGTACCCCCACTTATTTAAAGTGGTATGAGGACATGCTTTTGATGCGCAAATTTGAGGAACGCGCAGGTCAGTTGTATGGCATGCAAAAAATAAAAGGGTTTTGTCATTTATATATTGGTCAGGAGGCAGTGGTTGCAGGTGCAATGAGTGTAATACGTGATGATGATGCAATGATTACAGCTTACCGCGATCATGCCCATGCATTAGGTAAAGGAATTTCAGCACGTGAGGTGATGGCTGAGTTATTTGCAAAAGCTACCGGCTGCTCTAAAGGCAAGGGTGGTTCCATGCACATGTTCAGCAAGCCCCACCGTTTTTTTGGAGGACATGGAATTGTGGGAGGACAGATTCCACTGGGAGCTGGTATTGCTTTCGCAGAACAATATAATGGCACTGATCGTGTCTGTTTATGTTACATGGGTGATGGCGCAGTACGTCAGGGGGCGTTTCATGAAGCAATGAATATGGCAATGACATGGAAATTACCTGTGATTTATATTGTGGAGAACAATGCTTATGCAATGGGTACTTCTGTTGAACGCACAAGTAATGTTACTGATCTTTATAAATTAGGTTTGGCTTACGACATGCCCTCTTATCCTGTTGACGGAATGATTGTGGAAGCAGTGCATGAAGCAATGGAGATGGCAGTGGATCGTGCGCGTGCAAAAAAAGGACCTACGTTTTTAGAAATAAAAACGTATCGGTATCGCGGTCATTCAATGAGTGATCCGGCAAAGTACAGAAGTAAAGATGAAGTAGAAACCTTTAAGGCAAAAGACCCGGTTGAAATTGTTAAGAAAACAATTACTGATAACAAACTGGCAACAGAAGATGAACTGGAAATTATAATGAAACGTGTAATGGAAATTGTGGATGACAGCGTAAAGTTTGCAGAAGAATCACCATATCCTGATCCATCAGAATTATATAAAGATGTTTATGTGCAGACTGATTATCCGTATATTATTGAATAATTATGAAAACAGTTATGAATTTTGAGTTATGAGTAATGAATTCAAATACATTCCTGTGATTAACAACTCATAACTCAAAATTCATAACTCAAAATTTCTTAAGCATGAAACAAGAAAGCATTATTCAGAAAAAATCATTTGAATTTGCCTTAGTAATGATACAGTTATATAAACATTTAACGGAAAATAAAGAGTTCATTTTATCAAAGCAGTTATTGCGGTCTGGAACAAGCATCGGAGCAAATGTGGAAGAAGCATCTGCGGGAGCAAGTAAAAAAGATTTTATTCATAAAATGATTATTGCTTCAAAGGAAGCAAGAGAAACGAAATATTGGTTAAGACTTTTAAATGAAAGTAAATTAGTAAGTGCGGATTATACTTTATATCTGAAAAGTGCTGAAGAACTTATTAATATATTAACTTCTATTATTAAAACTTCTCAGGCAAATGAATTAAGTTCAAAAAGTGCTTTAATTCATAACTCATAACTCAAAATTCATAACTAATTAAGAATATATGGCCGAAGTAGTACGAATGCCCAAAATGAGTGATACAATGACCGAAGGTGTACTTGTAAAGTGGCATAAGAATGTTGGTGACTTTGTTAAGAATGGCGAACTGGTTGCAGAGATTGAAACTGACAAAGCCACAATGGAATTTGAATCCTACCAGGAAGGCACCCTTCTCTACCGCGGAATTGAAGAGGGAAAAACTGCACCTGTTGACAGTATTCTTGCCATTCTTGGTAAAGCAGGCGAAGATTACAAACCATTGCTGGAAGAAGAACAAAAGAAATCTCTTGCTGCACCAGCAGAAGAAAAGAAAGAAACAACTGCGGAAAAGCCTGCTGAGGCCGTAACTGCAAAACAACCTGAACAAAAACCGCCAGAGCAAAAACCGGCTGAATCAAAACCTGCAACTTCAAAGGTTGCAACAGCGGAAATTGTTGAAGCTTCAACAGATTCAAACGGAAGAGTGAAAGCATCACCACTTGCAAAAAAATTAGCAGGTGAAAAAGGAATTGATTTAAGCATGTTGAAAGGAACCGGTGAGCATGGAAGAATTGTGAAACGTGATATTGACTGGTTCAAGCCATCAGGATTTGTTGCTTCGCAAATGAATCTGCAAAATGCAAAAGAGAGCTTTGAAGAAATTCCGGTTTCTCAAATGCGGAAAACCATTGCACGCAGGTTGTCGGAAAGTAAATTTACGGCTCCGCATTTTTATCTCACCATGGATATTGATATGGATGAATGTGTGAAAGCGCGTGAAAGCATCAATGCTGTTGCACAGGCAAAAATTTCGTTTAATGATTTTGTGATTAAAGCAGTGGCTGCTTCGTTGCAGCAACATCCTGCAGTTAATTCTTCATGGCTTGGAGATCGCATCCGCGTTAATCATCATATCCATATTGGTGTGGCGGTTGCGGTGGAAGAAGGATTGCTTGTTCCTGTTGTGCGTTTTGCTGATCAAAAAACATTGTCGCAGATAAATGGTGAAGTAAAAACGTTTGCACAGAAAGCAAAAGATAAAAAACTGCAACCGCAGGATTGGGAGGGCAACACGTTTACCATTTCCAATCTCGGTATGTTTAACATAGAAGAGTTTACCGCTATCATTAACACACCGGATGCCTGTATTCTTGCTGTGAGTGCCATCAAACAAATTCCCGTTGTGAAGAATGGAACGGTGCAACCCGGGCAAGTGATGAAAGTAACCCTGAGTTGCGACCATCGTGTGGTGGATGGTGTTACCGGTGCTAAGTTTTTAAATACCCTGAAAGGATTTTTAGAGAACCCTGTTATATTGTTAGGACAATATTCGATTTAAAAATTTTTACCCCAAATTTCCCAAACGTAGAATTTAGTAATTGAGCCATCCGGTATTAAATGCTGGACAACTTTTATTATGATCCGTTTTTATTCAATTATCCCACTCCATCCTCTCAAGGTATAAATTTTGAATTAACAAAGAAATACTCAAATAAAACAGATATGACTAATCAAAAAAAATTCGGAGTGTGGATGGATACACACCATGCTACCATAGTAGGAAATAACAATAACGGCACAGAAGAACTGGCGGTGATTGCCCATGTAAAAGGGGAAGAAGTTACCCCTAACAGCAGCGAGAAGACGGAGAACAACCAAAAAATAATGCTGCAGACAAAATTTTTTAAAGAAATAGCTTCTCATCTGCAAAACGCAACACATCTTCATGCCACAGGTACAGGACAGGTGCAGGAACAATTTATTCATTACCTGGCAGAAACACCTCAGTTTAAAAATACTCAAACAGAGGAATCAACGGCTAATAAAATGAGTGATGAAAGACTGATAGTTTACTTCACTGATAAACTGCAGCTAGAGAGACAGTAGTAAACCGGATTAAAAAGCCTGAAAAGGATTTTGTTAGGTTTCCTGCTATTATAATGTTTCATTACTTTATGATAACAACTTTTTCTATGCCGGATTGATTCTGACTATTAACAATTTTTACACAATAAATTCCCGGAGTTAAACTGTTAATGGAGATTTCTTTTGTTGATGTATTAATAATATTTTCTTCGTAAACATCAGTACCGTTTACATGGAATATTTGAATGGAACCTTGCTTAATATCTTCTCAGTTGCAATAGTGAATTTACCGGTGGAGGGATTCGGATGGGATGTAAAAAACAGGTAGGAAAAGTCAGATTCCATTTTTACTGAACCATTTTATTTTTTAAGTTTATGCCATCAATCTTAAATATTATGGTACATCTTGAACTTCTTTACGAACATCCTGCCTGTAATATTTTTTATAATAAAGAATTGCATGCGGTGCACACGGTTTGGAAAGGGCCCTTTGTGAAGGACCAGGTTTTAAAAGATATTTTGAATGATATTATCAAGGTGATGGAATTAAAAAAAACACCGGCTGTGATAGCGGATGCACGGCTTATGCAGGTAATTGATGAGGAGGACCAGGAATGGATTGTAAAGGACTGGTATCAGAGAGCCATGGCTGCAGGTTTTAGATGTGAGGCATTGATTGTTTCAAAAACTACTTTTAATGAGCTTGCAATAAAGCAAATTGCAAAACAGTATGATGACAGCAAAGTGAGCACCGGTTATTTTCAAACTTATGGTGAGGCGGCAAAGTGGATTAATGATCAGTTTGCGGGAACGTAAGATACAGTTATGCATTTTGATTCCGATTGATCGGAAGAGTCATGAGTGCTATTGTACAGATTGCTTCGTACCTCGCAATGACGCTATATTTTAACTAAAAATCTTCTCTACCAATCCTTTATTTTCTTCCAGAATAACTTTACGTTTTAAGCTGAGCTTGGGAGTCATCTCTCCGCGGTCAATGCTCCATTCACGGGGAAGCAATTCAAACTTTTTAATGGTTTCGTAGCTTGCAAGCGATTTATTTATCTCTTCTATTTCTTCTTTGATGCGTTCGCGAACTTCCTTGTGTTGAATCATTTCTTCGTTAGTGGTCCATGCAATTTCTTTTCTTGCGCACCATTCTTTTAAAAACGGAAAGGCAGGAACTATTAATGCAGCTGCAAACTTTTGGTTTTCACCGATGATCATGCTCTGCTCAATGAAACGTGATTCTTTTAATTTGTTTTCGATCATTTGCGGTGTGATGTATTTGCCGCCTGATGTTTTAAATATTTCTTTCTTTCGATCTGTGATTTTTAGATACACACCTTCTTCCATCATTCCAATATCCCCGGTATGAAACCATCCTTCCCCGTCAATCACTTCAGCAGTCAAGTCAGGACGTTTGTAATAGCCGAGCATTACATTGGGTCCTTTGGTTAGTATTTCGCCATCTTCAGCAATTTTTACAGTGATATCATTTAAAACTTTACAAACTGTGCCAAACCTCAGTCCGTTTGGAAGCAAGGAATTTACTGCTATTACAGGACTTGTTTCGGTTAATCCATAACCTTCGAGCACCGGAATCTGTGCCGCCCAAAACACTCTTGCCAATCGCGGTTGTAATGCTGCTCCTCCTGATATGGCAACTTTCACATTTCCTCCAAGCGCTTCGCGCCATTTACTAAAAATAAGTTTGTTCGCTAACTTCAACTGCTGTTCATACCACCAGCCGTTTGCCCCGTTGGTTTCGTATTTCAAACCTAAATTTAAAGCCCAGAAAAAAAGGTTTTTCTTTATTCCTTTCAGCTCGCTGCCTTTTGCAACAATACGGTCGTACACTTTTTCGAACAATCGTGGCACACAACCAAAAATATCAGGATGTACTTCTTTTAAATTATCCGAAACCTTTTCAATGCTCTCGGCATAATAAATGGAAACACCTTTATACATATAGAGGTAAGAGAGCACACGTTCATAAACATGATTAAGTGGTAGAAAACTGAGTGCCCTTCCCTCCTGCCCTACAGGGCAAAGATGTTGTGCACTTCTTATTTGTGAAACAATATTATTATGCGAAAGCATCACGCCTTTGGGAGTTCCTGTGGTCCCTGAAGTATAAAGCAATGTTGCAAGATCGTGAGGCTGAATGGAAGATTTAATTTCCGTGAGCTTTATTTCATCAATATGTTTTTTCCCAAGGTCAATGATTGCTGACCAATGTGGGCGCTGATCCAGATTTTCAAAGGTATAAACTGCATTAACTGTGTTGACACCACTCAAGCATTGCTGCACTTTATTCCAAAGTTCGTTGCTGGAAACAAAAATATATTTGATCTCCGCATCTCTTAAAATAAAAGTAAGATCATCGTTGCTGATGGTAGGATATACGGGAACATGAATTGCTCCTGCCATCATCATTCCCAAATCCACCACGTTCCATTCAGGGCGATTGTTGCTTAGTGTTGCAATCTTGTCTCCTTTTTGCAAACCCGAAGCCAGTAAACCATAAGCGAAATTGTATGCATTGTCATAAATTTCCATGGTGCTGTAAGGCTTCCAGATTCCATTTTCCTTGGCAGAAAAAAGATCCGGCTTCAGGAAATTATTTTTTACGTGTTCGAGCAAATCGAACAACCTTAATCCTTCTAATATCACGTGCTGATTTTAATTTGTTTAGTTTTAGACCCCTGTAATATTTCTTAAAATACTTATGCTAATGTATGCCTTTCATCCCTAACCCTGAAGGGGAACAGTCTCTGACGATGTTCCCCTTCAGGGGTTATGGATATTTTGAGTTCAGAATCATATCTTAAATTAGAAATCAACAGAAGCTTATTCGCGAAAATAAAAATAAATCATTTGAGGTAATCACTTTATGCAGATAGAAAATTCTTTTACACGCCTGTTTAACTTGCGTTTACCCATAGTGATGGCTCCAATGTTCCTTGTAAGTAATGAGGAGATGATGAAAGCTGCTTTGCGAAAGGGCATAATGGGCGCTTTTCCAACGCTCAACTATCGGAAAGATGGTGAATTGAAATCAATTATTGAATCCCTTAATAATTATCGTGATTCAAATCAAATTAGACAGGGAAGCTTTGG
>JANLUX010000125.1:0-1842 GCA_031363705.1 Bacteroidota bacterium | reverse complement strand
ATGCAGCTACTTCCTTTGAACCTGCTCCTGCAAATGGACCTGAAACAGGGAAAAAAGTCCCTGTACCCATATTTACATTTACATCTCCAAAACTACTACCGGCAAGAAGATAATTGCCGTCAGTAAACAATCCAGACTGACTGGAGGTAAACGAAGAAGCGCTAACCCAGGTTGAACCGTCCCACTTACCTATACCAATATTGTTAAAAAACGTTTGTCCACCTGCATTGTAAAGTTCATTATTAAATACTTCAAAACTGACTATACCGGTTCCTCCTATTATTAAACTATGATTGTATAAAGAAGTACCATCCCAATATGACGACCAATAGCTAGTGCTTCCATTTGCAACAGTAAAATTTCCTCCTACAAAAAGTTTTCCGTTAAACACCTTCAAATCCGATATTACCTGGTTAAATGTTGAAATGCTTGTCCATTGTGCAACGGAATTCGAACGAATAATTAAAACACTAATGGCGATCAGGATAGTTAATTTTTTTTTCATTTTTTTTGCGTTTAAGTTTGTAACTATTATTTAATATATGATATGTTAGGAATTACAATGATATAGCTGTGTAATCGCATAACAAAAAAAAATTTTTTTTGAGCAATAATTTTGTAGTGAACTATTGTTTATCTTTTTCTTTACACTTAATTTATTCAGACCAGTAAATTTATACTAAGTCTTTGTAGGGATTTAATAGCAGGGATTTGCGGACACTGCAAAATCTGCTTAAAACACTGGACTAATAATTAAATTTTTTCAAAAATTATTGTCACCTTATTGAAATCAGCAGAGGCGTTTATCACTTTCCTGAATTGATCAGCTTGATCTTTGGGATATAAAATGTTATTGTAAAACTCATGGATTTTTATTTCAAGATTATTACCGTTAATTAGATAGCTTGAAATAAATCCCATGCTTGGTGCACTTGGGGTGCCCCCGATAATATTCATATTCACTGCTTCAAGTCCTTTTACATTATAACCCGCAGGAATTGTAATTACAATAGTGCGATCAAGATTGTGAGGATAGTCAATCTCTATTGGTTTTTGACGAGGTTTATCCTGATACATTTCTACCTGAGGTCCAATAACAGCTCCAAGTTTAAACAAGTAGGTATTATCCGCTTTTTCAATTAGTGAAGTGTAATTAAGATCAGCATCAATAATAAATTCCTTATCCGCTTCCTCAGTATTAAGATCGTAATTAACTGCTTTCACATTGGTTATTTTAGCTCCTTCTATACCTGATTTAATAAGGTCTTCTAATAATTCTTCTCTTTTTTCAGGTGGCGAATAAAAATAATAAGGACGAATTCCTGTTGAAGAAAATCCTGCCATTGATTGATGCGTGTGCTGATTGACCTGTTGCATATCTGCTGCAAATTTTATGGTAATATCCATGTTATGATGACTTGTTGAAGTAATTGCATCTGGCAGTTTTTTTACAGTGCTGACAGCAGAAATAATATCGCCCAATATCACTTCTTTAATAAATAATCCATAACAACTGATATATTGAACAGGAGGATCACCCACTCTGGAAATAAAATTAGCAGGCATTACATATTTGTTAATGCCTGGATAATAGATGAGGACATCGCCTAAATAATTCCATGATTCAAAATCAGGATCCAGTCTTTTTGAATATCTGCTGGATGTCATTACAATCTCAAATTTTAAATTTTCAGCTTTTGTTAATGCTACACAAAGTTTATTTATTGAAAATTCATTAGCAATTTTATTCTTTATAACGTCTGACAATTTTTGATCATCACCACCTTCCTGAATATTAAAATTAGTTTTAATTTCTCCGAACTCTTCTTTGGTGAGTTCTTT
>JANLUX010000291.1:0-5468 GCA_031363705.1 Bacteroidota bacterium | reverse complement strand
ACCGTAACTGACGGTCCGCCTGGTGAAGTAACAAAGTATGTCAATGGACCCGCAGTACATGAAAGTCCCGGGTTAACATTGCCCTCGTTATCTATTACTGTCAGATAATAGAATCCACCTGTTAAATTCATAATTGAATCTTTAGGGCTATTAGTTTGAACATTGTGAATATTATTGGTGCCATCCGTCCATGAGTAATGGAATGGAGCTGTACCAGTTACATGAACCTTGATGAATCCGGTATTGGTACCACAAGGTGCTGGCTGAATGGAATCAGTTATCACATCTAACTGATGAGTAGTTACCTGAACCGTGGGAGAAAGTGTGGAACAGGAAGCGTCAGGTAAATGAACCACAACAGCGAAGTTGCTAAAGCCAGAGGTATTAACACTATCATCCGGAGATAAGCCATTAGTAATTCCCACCCAATCAACTGTAGTTCCGGCAGGATAACCATTAGAATAAGCCCCGGTATCAATTACATGTTGATAGAAACTTTGACCTGAACATAATACAGAATCACCAGGATATACCTTAGGAGAAGGAGTAACAATTGATGTGTTTATCACTGCAGAATCTATAGCGGTACATCCACCAACCGGATCAGTAGCGATTACTTTATAAGTGATGGGTCCGCCTGTTATGCCGGAAGCATATGGATTAGCAATATTGGAATAATTTAAATAGGTAGCCGGAGTCCATGAATAAACAGGAAGAGTAACAGACGATACTCCTGGCGAAAACTTCCATGTCTCAGGAGTACTTACTGACCACACAGAATTATTTCTGCCAGCTACAGCTGTTCCTAAAGTACCAGTAGAATTTTCAATGCCAAGGGTTTGAGCGCTTGTAATATTTGAATTTTCTATTAAAACATCAATCGTATTATTTGCAGAGTGAAGAATAATGTAACCTGAAACCTTCTGTGCATTATTATACCAGCTGGGAACCTGATCATATTTAATCACAAAGTCTGATCCTGACGTCCAGTATTTAATAGTGGCTGAGCCAATTATCTCTAAATCGGTAAGGCAAATTGCAATTCTGTTATTGGGAACTGCCACATCCGGAAATGCTGTAACTGCACGAAGTTGTGCGCCTGTTAAACCTGTTAGATCAGTAAAGCTTACATATCCATTGGTTCCAATATAAATTTGATTATACGACTGACCAAAATAAGTAAACGGAAATGGTAAAGCTAAACTCGCAAACCCATCATCCGGATCGGTAAAAGATGTGATAGTTGTTGGATTATTAGGAACAGGGGCAACATATGAAACAGCAGTAACCGAATAACTGTTTGACACAGGAATATTTGCAACAGCATTCAGTTGAGTTGATCCACCATTACAAATATTGAGCGGAGTTGCAGAAGCAGCAACTGTAATGGTGCTGCCACTGGTAATACTGGCTGTAGCACTTGCCTTACAACCGGTGCTGCTGATAATACCTGTTGCTGTATAAATAATGCTAAATGATGTTGTAGAATGGACTACACTACCGGTTGAAGCGTCAAGACCCCTAGCTGGAGACCATGAGTAACTATCGGAATTACCACTTGCAGTTAAAGTAATGGTACCTGGATTGGTTGAACAACTGTTTGCACTTGCAGGAGAAACTGAAATAGTTGGAATTGGATTAACCGTTAACATGAAAGTATTCGAAAGTGAATTTCCGCAGTTATCTGTCACCGTTAAACTATAATTTGTATTTGCAGATGGAGAAACTTTTATACTGTTAGAAGTTCCCACTATCGAGGTTCCATCGCTCCAGCTATAGTTAAAAGGTAAACCGCTACCCACAACACTACTTGATAACAGGATTGAATCCCCTGAACAGATTGCATTACTTGCTGCAATTATATTTACTGAAGAGAGAGGAATAACCGATAAGGGAACAACTGCTGATGCAGGACAACCTGTATTGGAAGTAACGGTAACGGTATAAGTACCTTGTGGCAACCCTGTTATAGTAGATGTTGTTTGACCATTGCTCCATAAATATCCGTAAGGCAAAGTGCCACCGGTTGCAATTACTGTTATAGAGCCATTGGTACTACCTGTACATGAAGGTGCAATTACGCTTGTGGCTAAAGTTGCTGTTGTACAAGTAAGTGCTCTTATGGTATTGGAGTTACCTGTGGTACCGCTGTTGCTAACTGCCCGAACTCTGTAATAGTAAAAGGTATTCCCTGTTAACCCGGTAACTGACTGCGAATTTCCTGCAACCGAGAGGTTTTCGTATCCTGGAACAAATGAACTTTGAACTCCGGTAACAGAAAAATCATCCACTAACCATCGTTCATTAACGCTATTATTTAACAAGGTAATTCTTATTTTTAAATTAGTTGTGGAGGGAAGGTTTGATATACTAACAGTACTGTAACCATCCGTTGTTCTTGATCCTCCTCCGGCTGGCTGAAAAGATATGGCAGTTGCATTGCCATCATAAGGAGTTGATGCATTTCCCGTAGCTGAATAAGCCCAGGTTGCATTGCTGTTTCCTAATACCTTAACTGTGCTATAATAGGTGAGGCCACCATCAGGGCTAACTTCTACATTTACAATATCACTCGCATCAGCCCCATTGCCGGTACTATTAATAGAAAAGGAAGCCAGTTTTAAATTCATCTGAACACCAGTATAGGGTGTAGTATTAATATTTCCCGAAGTGATAGTAACACTTCCATTAGATTTTCCAAATCCATAGCTGCCAAGGGATGCAAAAGGCGATGCAGCAGGTCTATCACCTGAAGCACTGTTTCCTGTATAAAAGACCCCTGTTCCCGCAGTTGCGGTAAATAGTGACATACTGTTTTCGAAACTTTCTGAAGCAATTGGTAGCCTCACTGTAAATGTACTGCTGGTACTTACATCTAATTTATAACTTGTGGCTCCGGTAACAGGATTCCAATTGGCGGTAAAGCTGTTTTCGGCAATAGCTGTGGCGGCCGTTGCAATTGGAGATCCTACTGAAAGAGTTGTGAAACTCATCTGCGATCCAAAAGAAATACCACCTGCATTAATTACATAGGCTTTATAATAATAATTGGTGTTTGGAGTCAAACCCGTTATATTAACTGAATAACCGCTTCCGCTTAAATTAGTTCCTGAAACTTGTGTTCCGGCTCCATTTGCAAAACCATTTGTTAAACTGTATTCAATTCCATAACCAGAAATTGATGAGCAACCTGTATTTGTAATTGTTGCTGGCAGTGTAGCTTCAATCTGTGTAACTCCGGTGGCTGCATCTGTAGTAACGGATGCAGTAGTATTTACACCCGAACCCGTAACAGGCACATTGATAAATGGTGCACCGCCACCTGATACTTTAATATTTCCATTATAAGATTGAACAGTAGCAGGTGTAAACTGAACATAAATTGTTTGAGAGAAAGTTCCACCGGGCTGGATTATGGTCAAAGCTGCACTGAATACGTGATTATCGGTTGAATAAGTCATACCAGGAAGCGAATCAACTGTAACACTATCGCTGTTTAAATTATATCCTGAAATTAGAAATGAATCAGGGCCTGCTACATAGTTTAAACATACGTTTCCAAATCCTGATAAAGAATTTGATGATAATATAGGTGCATTAGGATCAACTACAACCTGACTTTGCGTAACATCTATTGCTGCATTATAATTTCCATTACCTGATTGTGATGCGGTTATTATTGCTGTTCCCGGACCCACAGGAGTTGCTGTACTTCCTGAAATTGAAACAACAGCCGTATTAGAACTTGAATAAGAAACAGGAAGAGCCGATGACGAACTTGCTATTAAACCAAACGGTGGATCTGTAGTTAATTTATTTGCTAAAGGCCCGAATGTGATTGTTTGATCTGCTTTATTAATTGTTAAACTCTGTGTAACATCAGGTGCAGCATTATAATTTGCATCTCCTCCCTGTGAAGCAATAATGTTAACAGTTCCTGCACTGTGTATCGTTACTGTACTTCCTGAGATGGTTACTATAGATGGATCAGAGCTGGTAAAAGATACAGGTAAGCCAGATGAAGCTGTAGCGGAAATATTAAAAGAAGCATCCCCAAAAGTTTTAGCACCTAATGCCCCGAAAGTAATATTTTGATTTCCAGGACCAATTGTGATCACCAATGTTTTGGTATCTGTACCTGCACTGTTGGTAGCAGAAATTTGCACATTATATGTGCCGGAGACAGATGGAGTTCCGGATATTATGCCGGTTACTGTATTGATTGTAAATCCGGAGGGAAGCCCTGTGGCGTTAAAACTGCTGGGATGATTAGCAGCAGTAATACTGTACGTAAAAGGACTTGCAACATTTCCATTAGCGGTTAAACTACTGTTTATCGCAGGAGTTACAATGGTTGAAATATTTCCCGTAAAAGCAAGTCCGTTAACACCTGCAACAGATGAAATGAATCCCCATCCGCCTGAGGTTGTTTGCCCACTTGCATAATACCTGATGGTGATGGTGGTGCCACTTTCAATATTTTGCAAAGCGGGTATTGAAGATAAATTTACCTGAGGCATGCTGACTGGTGAACCAATTGTAACTATTGGAGAGCCGATTAGAGTAAAAGTTGTTCCGTTAAGGCTGTATGCAAACTGCGAGGTAACACCCGGTGAAGCCACATAGGTATTAGTACCTGCAAAATTTGCATCAATAGTAGCCAATGATAAAGCTTTACCAGAGCTTGGCGATAATGTTACCTGGAAATAGTCATTATTTGTTACAGCAATACCGTTATTTTGAAAACCGGCAGTTCTGAAAGTATTGGAGGCTGAACTAGCAGCAGCTCCTGGACCCCGTGTGATATTACTCGCATTGCTTAATGAAACAAGGTTTGAATTAAATGTTGTTGCTGCAAACGTTGCAGGACTGGTTTGTCCGAAGAAATCCCAAGCTGCTAAAGTTGGATAAGTCACCGTCAAAGGTCTTACAACATTAGCAGCAGCATTGTAATTATTATTTCCTGGTTGTGAAGCTGTAATATTTGTTGTACCGGGCCCCACTATTGTCACGGTATTACCTGATACGGTAGCTACTGCTGTATTGGAGCTCACATAAGTAATTGCAAGGTTTGATGTGGTTGTGCCTGTCAGCGCAAAGGGTGCATCTGTAGTAAGCTTATTGGCTAATGCACCAAAGGTGATGGTCTGGTTGGCTTTGTTTACTGTAAAGGATTGTATTACATTAGCTGCTGCACTGTAATTGCCATTGCCCGCCTGTAATGCGGTAATGTTTGTGGTGCCTGCTCCCATTATTGTTACTGTGCTTCCTGATATGGTCGCTACTGTTGGATCTGAACTTACATAGCTAACTGTTAATCCTGAACTTGCTGTAGCGGTTAGGTTGAAAGGCGCATTTCCATAGGTACCATTAACCAGTGCATTAAAGGTGATGGTTTGGCTTGCTTGAGTAATATCCGCTGTGAGTCCTGTAGGTTGCGTCAGGGTGTATTTACCCGCATCTGTTCC
>JANLUX010000173.1:0-5288 GCA_031363705.1 Bacteroidota bacterium | reverse complement strand
ACCAAATTATCAAATCTTCAAATTAAAAAAGCCCGGATGGCGAAATTGGTAAACGTTGCGGTCTCAGAAGCCGTTGGAGTAACTTCCTTGAGAGTTCGAGTCTCTCTTCGGGCACATCTCATTCAATTTTTTTATAATTAAATCAAACTTTTTTCTGACCTTTGAATAAATTAATTTTTACAGATAATAAGTTTTTTCTCTTTGTACGCAATTCTTGATATTGAAACCACAGGTGGTAATGCTTTTACTGATAAGATTACGGAAATTGCCATTTATCTTCACAATGGTGAAGAAATAACAGGCTCATTCTCCAGCCTTATTAATCCTGAAAGAAGCATCCCTGTTTTTGTAAGCCGCCTCACTGGTATTACTGACGAAATGGTTTCTACCGCACCTCGTTTTCACGAAGTCGCAAAACAGATTGTAGAACTCACCGATGGAAAAATAATCGTGGCGCACAATGCCCCAAACGATTATTCATTCATCCGTGCTGAATTCCGTAACCTGGGTTATGATTACAGTCGCGATTCTATATGTACCCATATATTAAGCAGAAAAATTTTACCCGGTCAAACTTCCTATAGCCTCGGCAAGCTCTGTAAATCATTAAACATTGATATAAAATCTCGTCATCGTGCCGCTGATGATGCCTTGGCAACCGTTCAGCTTTTCGAAATGATTTTAAAAAACGGTGAGCTGGCTGTTATTAATGAGCATGTTAAAATACAAGAACAGGAAGTTCAGCTTCCGGCATGCCTTCGTCCTGAAGTGCTGGCTGCATTACCTACTCAACCGGGGATTTTTTACTTATACAATAAAAATGGGGAGTTGCTCTTTATCCATAAAGCTTACAATCTCCGCAAAGGAGTGCTTGATTTTGTAATAAAAACCAGGGGAAGTAAAGGTCAGCGCATAAGGCACGAATTATTTGACATTAAACATGAACCTTGTGGCAACGATACCATTGCCGCCATTCGCGAAGACGAAGAAATAAAATTATTGAAGCCGCTCCATAACCGTATTCATCCGCGCCAGGTGAGGGTGAAAGTATTACCCGGCATAAACTCATCACTCATCGTTTGCAAGGGCAGGAGGGATGATGAGCAAGGTTTACTTTTAATTGAGCAAGGCAGATTGTGCGGCTATGGTTTTTCAAACGGTGATTCGCAGAAAAACTGGAAAGAATGCATAAAGCCAATCAAGAACGGTTCGCATTTTCATGCGATGATATTGCGAATGATAAAGCAGCGCAGGTTTGATAAAATGATTTCGTTGTAGCGAACCAAACTTTACCAAAGTTTTAGAACTTTGGCAAAGTTGTAATCTCCATGAAATCGCAAACCGCTTCTTCTTTTTTGATGATTAGACCCGGAGCTTTTACTTATAACCTGCAAACTGCTTCCACCAATGTTTTTCAGCAGGCAGCAATTGGTACCGCTGAAGAAATTACCGCCAAAGCTGTTGAAGAGTTTGATCACATGCTGCATCGCTTGCAAAAACTCGGATTAAATATCCATGTCTTTGATCAAACCGATAGCGAAACACCGGATGCTATATTTCCAAACAACTGGATTTCTTTTCATGCCGATGGAAAAGTAATGCTCTATCCAATGAGTACCGAAAACAGGCGAAGGGAGAGAAGGCACGACATTATTGAATCATTAAAAGACCTATACCTTATAAAAGAAATTATTGACTTAACCCATTTCGAAAAGCAGGAGAAATACCTCGAAGGAACAGGAAGTATTGTTTTTGATCACATCAACCAGATTGCCTATGCCTCTGTTTCCGAACGTACCAACATTGACATCCTTAAAAAAGTATGCGAGCAGTTAAATTACAAACCCTTCACATTTACTGCCACTGGTAAAAATCTTCCCGTTTACCATACCAATGTCATGTTGCATATTGGAGAGGGGTATGCAGTGCTTTGCGCAGAAAGTATTGCTGATATTAAAGAGCGTAAAGACCTGGAGCGCATTCTTGCATTCACAGGTCATGAATTAATCCTTATTTCACCTGCCCAAATGCACAGCTTTGCAGGCAATATGTTGCAGGTAAAAAACACTTTAGGGTATAAATATACCATCCTGTCATCAGCTGCCATCCGTAGTTTGCACTTTTCTCAAATAGATGCAATAACTAAACACAGCGAGCTTATTTCCTTTGATATACCCACCATTGAAAAAATAGGAGGGGGCAGCACCCGTTGTATGATAGCAGAGATATTTTGTCCTTTGAAAGAAAACTAATTCAGCATGCAATCATCACAACTTCCCACAGGCTATAAATTAATCGAACCAAAAACTCCTGCAGAGTTGGATAAGTATTACCAGCTACGATGGGAAGTATTGCGAAGAGATTGGAATCGCCCTAAGGGAAGTGAAAAAGATGAAGGAGAAGAAAACGCTGCACATGCCATGATTGTAAACGAAAATCACGAAGCAATAGCTGTCTGCCGTCTTCAGTTCATAGATAAAGCCACCGGTCAGATTCGCTCTATGGGAGTTAAAGAAGAATATCGCACCAAAGGATTTGGAGCTGTTATAATCAGTTACTTAGAAGCATCAGCTAAAGCAGAAGGTTTAAACAAAATATTTCTTGATGCCCGCGAAAACGCAGTTGCTTTTTATCAGAAAATGGGTTATCAAACCACAGAAAAATCCTACCTCTTATTTGGAACAATCCAGCATTACCGCATGGAAAAGATGATTTAATAAAATGAAATTCTTTTTTGCAAACGTAATTATCGGAGACTAAACTCCGGAGACTGCCTCCCTCTCCTTTGGAGAGGGATAAGAGGGTGAGGTTAATGTTGACCCGTCCTAAAAAAAGTTTACAGTTTAGTAATTTAATCCTGATATGGGTTTACAATTTTTTCCCTGAAAAATTTTACCGGAGTCTGCTTCCCTCTCCTTTGGAGAGGGAAAAGAGGGTGAGGATATAGAGAGGGTGAGGTTAATCATTTAAAACCTCGGAGGTTTAACTTCCCGCCACATCCTTGGGTTCCTCCTCCACATCCTCATTAAGATTAAGCGCAAGCTGATAATTACGCACCAGGCTCGACTTCAACTTACGGTTATACTCTTCCTGTAGCCAGTTTACATAACTCTCAGAAGTCTTACTTAAACAACGCGTGTAAACCCTCACCCGGTAATCAATTTCATCCTGTAGCTGGTTTGCAAGGCTCATTGCCTCCTTCAGGTCAGTGCTGTTTTCCATGCACATTTTCAGGTGCTGTTCTAATGAACGGTCAATCACCACCATGGGTCGCTCTCGTTTGCTCAGGGCTTGCTTATGTTCTTCCTTAACATCAAAATCGATAGAAGAAGATTTGCCGAACTTATTGCGCAGCTCTTCCGGCATCACATACTTATAGCGGTATTCAATTTCTTCGTCACTCCATATACCGGCAAGATGCAGCTCCGGTGATCTGAATATACTTGCCCAATCCACTTCTGCCTCCCACAAACCGAAACGGCTCAGGTTATTCCCCAGGTCAATAACAGTAAACTCCTGTTTGCCTGGCAGCACTCGCGATCCCCTGCCAATCATCTGGAAATAGAGCGTGAGTGATTTGGTGGCGCGGTTCAGTATAATACTCTCCACCGTGGGTTCATCAAAGCCGGTGGTCAATATACTCACCGAAGTAAGTATGGCATCCGGCTTCTCCTTAAACCATTGCAGCACCTCTCTCCTTTCTCTGGCGTTATGCGTATTATCCAGATGCATGATTTCATAACCTGCCTGGGTAAAGGTGGCTTCCACGTGTTTGGATGTCTCAATACCGTTGTTAAAGATCAAAGTCTTCTTACCAAGGCTGCGTTCCTGGTAAGCACTCAGCAGCTTATCCTGCATCGTGTGCTGGTTATATAGCCGTTCAGAAGAACTCACAGTATAATCCCCGTTTCTCCCCACCTTCAATGTTGTTAATCCCACATGATGGCTATAAGTAATGGCACGCGCTAAAAAACCCATTTCAATCAGCGAAGCAATGCTTTCTCCCACTATCAGGTCATCATAAGTATCCTTCATGGGTAGGTTAATGTTAGAGCTTAAAGGCGTTGCAGTAACCCCCAGTAACACACCCTTCTCATAAAACTTGAACAACTTCCCGAAAGAATTATAATGCGCCTCATCCACAATCATCAGCCCCACATTGTCAAGATTCAGAATCTTATCACGCAGCCGGTTGTTTAGCGTTTCTACCATCGCCACATAACACATATAATCATTCGGCACGGGCATTTCCTTCACATCCCGGTCAATAACCTTATTCCTTACCTGGAACTCATTCAGCATCTGCGATGTCTGGGCGCAAAGCTCCACACGGTGCGTAAGTATCATCACCTTCTTGCCGGTTGACTGGATAAAACGCTTTGCTATCTCTGAAAAAATAACCGTTTTACCTCCGCCCGTAGGCAACTGGTACAGCAGATTATAACGTGTTGGATGATCCTTTAGCCGGTTAAATATCTCCTCAATAGCATCATGCTGGTAAGCATAAAGCTGTTTGCCGATAGTTTGATCGGGTGATGATGAATAATCGGAATCGTACAAGCTTTATCTTTTTACAAAAAGGGATGCAAATATACGAGGGAATAAGGGTTTGCCTGGAATTATAAAAGCATTCCATATTCTCATACCTTGTCATTCAGGAGGAAACCTGTCATATAGCAGAACCAAGTTTTATAACTCATCAAAGTATAAAAGCATTACTTTGAAACAAGCTATTTACGTTATCACACTTTAGTGTTACAAACATGACAATTTTCCTCCTGAATGACGACAGGTGTCACTCCTTCACCACCTTCCCTTTCACACCCCTGCCTTCCTTATCTCTCAACTCAATAACATACATACCTGCCGAAAACCCGGAAAGATTTAATTGCGCTTGTGTGTTAAATGGTTGCTGCACCAGTGCCCTGCCCGTTAAGTCATATAGCGTAAGTACAGAGTTATTAAAAGCAGGATAGGTGATAATGCACAATGCTGAAGTAGGATTAGGGATTATTAATAAATCAGGTAAATTATTCGCTGATTGATCAATGCCTGTTAATGACACACTATCCACCACAAATGATTGAATAGTACCATTACGCTGTTGAGCATTAATAAGAAATAAAATAGTGTCTCCTGCCAATAAATTGAATGGAACAGGTAAAACAACTCCGGGCATGCTGGCTTCACCCAAACAGTGCCATCCCGTATTATTGCAAACCAATGAAGAATCCTTGTAGTAGTAAGCAACCCTTTGATTTCCGCCCTGTCCGCTAATAACAGTCACC
>JANLUX010000189.1:0-3187 GCA_031363705.1 Bacteroidota bacterium | reverse complement strand
AGGTTCCATCAGTAGTAAAAGAAAAACCGGGGAAACTAATCGTATCGAGTTCTTTGCTTGCATCGCATCCAACACCCGAACCTACCTGGTTAAAATAAATGGCTTTGGTTCCGTCATAACCCGTATCGGCAACCTGGATATCAATATTGGTGCTCCATTTTGTGGTAACCCAATTATCCTGACCATTAAGATTTCCAGTGGCAAGAGAATTAAAATCATAAATGGCGGTTGTGGTATCAAATTGTGCAAATAAGTTTTTTGCTAAACAAATACAGATGATAAGGAGTAGATTTTTTTTCATTTGATTAATTTTTTAAAGTTTGAATTGAATTTATTTTTCAATGACAAGTTTTTTTGTTCCAATAAAATCTGCTGTTTGAATTTGCACAACATAAACTCCCTCTGGAAATTTTGAAACATCTATAATAATTTTTGGATTAGAGTTTGGGGTTTGGTGATTTTCAGTGTAAACTTCCCTTCCAGTCAAATCATAAATTGTCACATTTTCAATTTTCAATTTTCCTCCCGATACATCGGGACTAATTGTCAATTGATTGCTGGCAGGATTGGGAAAAAAATTTATTGATGAAGCAAAAGAATTTTCATTTATTCCAGTGGCAGTTGTTTGTCCGGCAAGGATGGCTTGGTAGGGAATACTGTTGTATGCGTAATCTTTTATTCTAAAAGTTGCAGAAGTCGCTCCGCCAAGAACAACAGAAACATTCAATCGAACCCAACAATAATAGGATTGACTTCCTGAAACTATTTTAAGTCCCAAAAATCTATCCGTTGCAGTAATCCAATTTCCTGATGTGGTAGTGGAACCACCCGGTGATTGTGAAGCTCTTGAAATCAAAATCTGACCTGATGCCATACTCGCACTGCCACTGGTACTTATAACATCATTCAGATTCATATAAAGGGGGTATCCTGAATTGTCCGTTCTGATTGCACTACCATGAAGCGGAGATACTTTTACAAATCCGCTTCTGCTTATGATTGGAAAAAAACTAAACCTGGTTACACTCAACTCTAATTTTAAATCAAAAACGCCATCATTATTTATATCAATACTGTCCATTGCACTACAGGTGCCACTAGAACTGGTAACAGAACAAGTCTTTGCAACATCAGGATTCACATCCGTGTAAACAATCTGTGCATTTGCACTTGCGGAAAACATCATTGCTGTAAAGATGAAAGCATAAAGCTTTTTTGATAGTTGTTTTTTCATTTTAATTAGTTTTTAATGTTTATAAAATAATTTCAGTCAATCAAATTCAGTCAATTAATTACACCTGACAGGGGTTTCGCGAAGGGGCGAAACGACCTGTCAGGTGAAATGAGGTGAAATGAGATTTTCGCAAGCTCTATTTTGTAACAATCAGTTTTTCAGTCTTGGAATATGCTGCTGTCTGAACTTTCAAGAAATAAATACCTGCATTTACATTTTCTGCTTTCCATTCAATTGAATGTACTCCTTCTTCAAAAACAGTAGAAGCAAGAGTTTTTATTAATCTTCCGTCCACATCGAAAATCTTGAGAGAAACATTTTCTGATTCATTGAGAGAAAATGAAACAGTTGTGAACGATGAAAGTGGGTTGGGAGAAATAATTAAACTTTGTTCCGTTAAACCATTTTCATAAATATCTTCCAATTGTTCTTCTTCATCACGATTTGCATTTGCATTTCCATTACATGGTTTAGTATTTAAAACCCCATAATTGTATGAAGCTAATTGTAGTGACAAAGCAAGCATTTGACTTCCCTCAGATGAGAAAAACGATATAGCGGGTTGAATCGGGAGCTTGCGATTTCCAATTAAATCATTTGCAGAATTAATAGTTGAAATTATTGGAGACAATTCAGAACCTTGTGCAACATTCAGTTTGGCTGCAATCAACTGTTTTGCCAAGACAGTGCTTGCATTCCCCTTGATTGGTTTATTCAAAATATTTAACAATTTATTCTGACCATAAAAATGTGTGGTGCCTAATTTCATAGGTACAGAATTTAATGCCCATTCATCATTGTGATTTTTCCAATAGGTTTTTGAGTGCTGACATGGAAATTCAGCATAGCTGCAATTGAGTGCAGGTTGTGAATTTGTAGAGATGGTGTCAGCAACATAAGATAATTGGCAGAAAATATCATCTTGAGTAGTGCAACCACTTACTGCATCATCTTCACCATTTATAAAGAGAATAATTCCTGTCAAATTATTCGGATTAAACCACATTTCCGTTCTTATGCCCAAGTCGCCTCCGTTATGACCCCAATATTGAAATCCACCATAGTCTGCATAATAAAACATACCTATTCCTGAAAAAATATTTGGAGCTAATTCTAACTCCGGAGTTTTCATGAGGGCTACTGATGTACTGTCTAAAATCCGAATGCCGTCAACAATTCCATTATTCATGAGCATTAAAAGAAATTTGGAAAGGTTAGTTACAGAGATTTTTAATTGACCATCAGGATAGTCACCATATTCGTACAAACCATAATCAATCCATGCAGAATTTGCATCATCATAAAAATATGGGCGGGAAACTGCATTTGAATCTACATCACTGAAATGCCAACCAGTGTTATTCAAACATAAAGGCTGAAAAATATTTTGATTGCAGTATTCATCAAAAGGCATTCCTGATAAATATTCAACAAGGTAACCGATAAGAGCAAAGCCATAATTTGAATAGTTAAACTCTGAACCCGGTGAGTAATTGAAAAAGCTCGTTGAATCAGCATAAAACTCACCCCCCGGTACAAGAATGCTTTGTAAAAAATCAGATAACGTTCCTGCTGTTCCAGGTATAAGATATGGAGAGTAAAACAAACCATAATCATTGATTGATGAAGTATGATTAAGCAGCATGTGAAAAGTAATTGGCACATTAGGAAAGTATGGATTGGTAACAGTAAAAGGAAGATAATTATTTATGGGGTCGTCCAACTGAAATACTCCCTGCTCATAAAGTTTTAATAATGCGGTGGCAGTAACTACTTTGGAAACGCTTGCTATTTGAGCATGAATTGTATTTGGCGTGAAGGGAATATTTTTTTCAATGTTTGCATAACCATATCCTTTAGTCCATGCAATTTTTCCATCCTTGATAATAGAAGCTGCCAAGCCCGGAATATGATGGTTTGCCATGCTATTGAGAATAAAATTATCCAGTGGGG
>JANLUX010000183.1:0-24621 GCA_031363705.1 Bacteroidota bacterium | reverse complement strand
CCAAATATTACAGATTTTGAGTTTGACACTTCTCAACAAAACACCCTTAAATCAACTGTTTCAAGATGCTCTATTACAATATGTAGATGAACCTTCTCATAATCAACTGAAAATGTTCTAACTATATTAGGATGCTATTGATTTTTTTTATAATAAAATATTAAAAAAAGCGGCAGGAATTTTCACCTGCCGAAACCCTAATCTAAACCAGAACTATTTTATTAAATGATTATAAAAAAAGTGGGCAGAACTAAATACCAGGAGGTATGTTCTGCCCTAACCAACCTAACCTATAAAAACCTATCTTTATTTGTCAACCACTACTACAAGATATTTGGATGAACTCCAGAATTTCTCAGGGTCAGTAATTAACAAGTCTTTTACTTCTTTGTTTTCAGTACGTTCAATCTTATAAGAGCCGCTTGGATGATTTGTTACAAGCTCTGCATCTTTTGCAGAAATCTCAATTTTTTCAAATTTTGTAATGTCAACCGATGTGAAAGCAGATGCATTAAAATCTTCTTTCAGTTCTTTAGATTTACCTAATCCCAGAAAACCACCTTCTTTGGATATAACTTGTTTTCCCACTAATTCTTTGCTGGTTCCGGTGGTATAATACGCTTTATGTAATGCAGCAGTTTGTGTTTCTATCACCTGAGTCTTTTCATTGCCTTGCAGTGTGAGCGTATCCACAGTACTGTTTAAGTTGGCAACTTTTTCATTTAATGCCAGTAGCTGATCATTAAGTTGTGCCATCTCCTGATCTTTAGCTGTAATCTGCTCATTCAGGTTACGCACCATTTTGTCAAACTCTGCTACTCTGCCACGGTATGTCTTGAGTTTCTTATTTAGCTCCGCAATTTTTTTACGGTTCTCCTCCATTAAGGTATTTATAGCGGCAATGGATTCGTTTATTCTGGCTTTACTTGACGATTTAATCTCGGTGTTCTGTGTGTTCCGGGAAATAATATTTTGTTTTTGTTGAATCTCCTGAAGGTTTGATTCTACTTCATTAAAGCCCTCAATAAATTCGTGTATTGTTGAATCTTTAAAGGATGCTTCTGCTACAAGCGCCTGTTTCTCTTGTGTTAAACGCTCCACCTGGCTTTTATAGTCGGTGCAACCGAAAACCAGGAAACATGCTGAGATAATTACTGCTATTTTCTTCATCTTTTTGTTTTAAGGGTTTGTATTGTGAATAATTTTTAATGTTAATTCAAATGCGCATTTGCTAAACATGGGTAAACAACGTGCCAAACATAGTTAATATTGTTTTTGTGGTTTCAATTACCCAACAATAATTATAGTTCACCCCATAAATTGGTAAATTTACCCATACTTATGGATTTTCACCCATTATTCCTGGTAACCACAATCCATTCACCATTTTAATACTGCTTTTGGTTAATAAAAGTTCAGGATCAGCTGCCTTTTTGAGGCATTTTTACGCTTACCTTTGGGCCCTATGTCAAAAATTAAATTCAATAATAAGATAAGCCCCTTCCATGATGCTTTGCTCTCTAAAGCAGAAGCATATTTTAAAAACAACAATATCCGCCAGACGGGGAATTTTAAGCTCTATCATAAAACAATAGTGCTGGGCGTGGCACTGGTTGCTAATTATATAACGCTTGTATTTTTTACTCCTCCGGGATGGCTGGCAGTTTTGCTTTGTGCTTTGCTGGGAGTAACCTTTGCCACTATTGGTTTCAACGTTATGCACGATGGAGCGCATGGAAGCTATTCGAGCAACAAGCATATTAATAACATTATGGCGTTTTCGCTGAGCCTGATGGGCGGAAGCTCTTTTATGTGGAAGATAAAGCATAACCTTATCCACCATTCTTTTACCAATATAGAAGGAGTAGATGAGGATATTGACGTGAAACCATGGATGCGCATGAACGATCAGCAACCGCGCTACTGGTTCCACCGTTTCCAGCATATTTACTGGGTTATTTTATACGGGGCTACTTATTTCCTCTGGATATTTTTTATGGATTTCCAGAAATATTTTAAGAGACGTATCGGTGCGGTTCCAATCAGGAAAATGACTTTGAGAGAGCACCTTGGATTCTGGGCGAGCAAGGTGGCTTACTTCTCCATTTTCTTATTAATACCCATTTTTAATGTAGGATGGGCTGATACATTAATTGGTTATGCAATAGTTGTATTTGTAACCGGCTTATTGATTGCCGTTGTTTTTCAATTAGCACACATAGTGGGTGATACCACCTTTCCGCAGCCGGATGAATCCACTAACAGAATTGAACAGGAGTGGGCATTACACCAGGTAAACACCACAGCCAATTTTGCCACACGCAATAAATTTGTATCGTGGATGGTGGGTGGATTAAATTTCCAGGTGGAGCATCACCTCTTCCCGCGTATCAGTCATATTCACTATCCTGCTATCAGCAAACTGGTGCGCGACACCTGCCGTGAGTTTAATGTGCGTTACATCGAATACCCTACCGTTATCAGTGCCATCAAAGCACATGTGAGGCATCTGCGCGATTTGGGTAGGAAAAGCAATTACGCTTAAATATTTTCAAATTAAACTGTGCGGTGAATAGAATTAATGCCGACTTGTGTTAAAGCGGATAATTAGATTAAACATCACAGTAATTAAACGCAACTCTTGTTACGCTATATTTATTAAATTACCTTTGTATTCAACATTAAAAATATGAATGTATCTGAAATAACACTCTACGAAATGCTTAAAGCTAAACTTGGAGAAAAGGAAGCAACCGCATTCGTAACGATTTTAGATACTAAAGTTGACAAGAAATTCGAAGAAGCAAAAGGTATATTAGCTACCAAAGAAGATATTGCCCGGCTTGATATTAAAATATCAGAAACTAAGACTGAAATTATTAAATGGATGTTTATTTTTTGGGTAGGGCAGCTGGCAACATTTATTGCCATTGTCAAATTTTTCTTTCATTAATTAAAATCTCCGTTATTATTATTTATTATTCAAGTGGAGTTTGTTTTTTTTTCAAACTACCGAAAAGGTAAATTGAAGATGGTGCGCGACACCTGCCGCGAGTTGAATGTGCGTTATATCGAATACCCTACCGGACCTCTGATCCTTCGCCTGAATTCATATGGATGCTTTGATTCTGGTTCACAGTTCTTCATTCTTAAAACATTATTCCCGTTCCTGCTATTTCCCTCCCCAAACCACGGGCAAGTATAATACTAATATTGAGTGGCCGGTGGAAATCATATCTACCCCACGTTAAATAAGGTAATAAGGTTTTTATTTCGCGTAACTGTTTTTTCTACTAAGGTTTAATATCATCCCATAAAGTTTTTAACCTTAGTAGAAATACATTTGATTCCAACTGTTCAACCTTATTACCTTATATTGATAAATATTCATAAGGTTCTTTTTATTCCATTATTGCCATTGTTGAAGTTTTCTCCAACAATCCCTATGTTCGTTGTCTGAGAAAACTCCAACAACGGCAGAAAAACTGTTGGAATGGCAGAAAGAAACTGTTTATGCTTTCAGGGTTATTTATGCTGGTCGAAGGATGAACTGCAACGACCCATAATAATTTTACCATTGTAATAACTAGCTATTACTTCACCAACTGTCTTACTAAAAAAGTTTACAGAATAGTTTTCTTCCTCAGGTATTAGAGCATTCATATTTGCATGGTAACTATGTCGAAAGGAGTTCTTTAATATAGACATGGTTGAATCAATAAAAACTCTATCTTCAATTTTATCCTTATTACTTATTGTAATATATTTTTTTAAATCATCTGGATTAAATCTGATTAATGCAGCTGTAACTGTTTCATCTATACTATCTTTTTCAATTTTTATTTGACCACTACCAACTACATAAAAGCCAGTGACCCCTGATTTTGTTTTTATCTCGAATACTTTATTGTTTAACGATTGAAATCTAATGAGATTAGTTTTAAATTGAAATTCTCTACTTGTAAAGATAAATGGGTTTTCCCATTCAACTTTTTCGCTTTCAAAAAATAAACAGCTTGAAAAGAATAGAACAGTTAAAATAATTATAATCTTGTTTAATTTATTAATCATTAAAATTTTCGTTTGAAGGTAAAAGCGAACCCAACACTTTTGTTATTTGTTGGGAAGCTAGAAAAATTGAAACTTGTTTTTTTCTCTTTCGGTTTTTTATTAGTAATTAAATTCCATGCACTCAACATAATTGTAGTAGTTCCAAGTCCAATATTAAAAATTGAAATCCCTTGCATTTCTTTAAAGGTAGAATAATTAGCTATGCCAAGAGCAATTTGTGATGCCCCTGTAAAAAGTCCAGTAATTGGAATTGATTTATTGTTTGCTCCTTTAACAATTTGAATAGTGTTGAATACATCAAAAGTTATATTGGCTCCTGTCAAAAAGGTAGTCAAAAGCACATAAGGTGCAGGACTTGGACTTCCTCCCTCCACATGATTAGCATTACTTGTTCTTGTAATCACACAAAGAATAATCAGCTGTAAAACGATTTTTATTTTATTCATACACGATAGTTTTTTGCCGTTATTAGCGTCTTCTCCAACAATTCAATATTTATCCGTTACATTTTATTCAACAACCAGTTTACCTTTTGCAATTATTCTTTTATCAGAATAAAGAACGAAGAAATAAAGTCCGTCTGTAAGCTCATTCCTTTCAATCGTTACCATTCCTCCAGCAATATTGTCTATCATACGCACAAGCTGGCTTTGTGAGTTATAAAGATTAAGCATTGCTGTTTCTTTATCTGTAAAAGACAAAACCGTATGCGTGTTAAAAGGATTAGGATAAAGAGAAAAGTTATCTGTATTACTGTTTTCATTAACTGCGGTGAGGGAATAAACATCAATTTGCATTTGTCTGTAATTACTACCAATTCTAATAGTGCCCACACCGGGTATTATTCTCCATTCATCTACTTTCATACAAAAAGAATATAATCCGGTGGCAGTTGGATTAAAAGTAAGATCACCTGTTATGCTGTCAAGGGAGGCAGGAGGGAAAGTATAATTAGGTGAAGCCGGAACTAACTGATAAGATAAGCTGTCACTATCAAGATCAAAGAAGCCTGGATTATAAATATAATTACAACAGTGCCAAAAATCGTGGGCACAGTTACCGGATATAGGGGAACTATTGCCAATTGAAACAGGAGGTATTGATAAATGATATTGGAGAAACATTTTTTCATTTGCAGAATTAGCAATGTTTTGAACGTTCGCCATCCTGAAACTATCAATACATGTAATGGTATAATTTCCGGGACCGGGGTAAATGTGAAATCCTTCATATCTGTTTGTAATGGTATTACTGTCTCCACAACTTGAAGAAATTATTGGAAGCGTGTCGTATGAACCACCACCCCAATTAATAACTATGGTGGGTCGGGGAACGTAAGTAGCAATATTTTGATATAAATAAATGTAAGCCCCAACATCATTAGGGAATCCTGAGATATTAGTAATGAATATTTCACCCGCCTTAAGGTCTTGCGAATAATTGGTTGTAGCTATGCAAACAAGTGCAAATGTTAAGATGATAATTTTTTTCATAGTTGGTGTATTTTAATAATGTTAGTTGACATTTAAAGCGAAGTTTTTCTTTTAAAACCTACAGGATATTCCCCGAATATACGTTGTCCGAAAGTAATCGGTAAATCCCTATCAACTTCCTGCCAATGCACGTAACCTTTTGTGGAGAATAACGTAAACTTATATAAGGTTACGGCAATAAATAATTTGGTGAAATAAAAACCACTTATTACATTTGTTATACCCCCTTTAAAAATAAATCTTCAGATGAAATGTTTACTCACCCTGCTGCTGCTATGCGCATCATTGTATGGCAGTGCACAAAATCCTGTGGCACCACCACCACAACAAAAAGAATTAAACCGTGTTCAGTTTAAAAAAAATTATAAGGCAGCCACTATTGTGGAGTTCTCAGGTGTGATGATTGCTTTTGTAGGAAGCCAGGTTAATGAGGATGTGGCGGGCAAAAGTGCGTTTGCAGTATTCGGGTCGAGCATTGCTTTGGGCGGATTGTTTTACAGTCTTTTTGCTTCTAATGAAAGGAGTGCGCCTATTGAACAATTGAATAAACGCAGGGTACAGTTTGAACCCAGCCGCAAGGGTGTGGGTGTAAACATGAAATTTTAAATTGCGGATAAGGAATTAAAAAACGAATTGACGATTGACTTTTCATCATGAACAGATTCGGGAATTAGTACAGATTCGTATTCCGTTGCTAACCATTATTTATTATTTGCCTTGAGCACCCACCATAACCCATGCACATTTGCCCGCCATTCTTTAATTATCAATACCATTATTATCTCCTCTATAAGGTCCAGGGTAGTAATTACTGCAGTGATAATGAATAAACCGTAATGGGGGATTTCGAGAAAAAATGCGGAGATAAAAAACAAGCCTTGTAAAAGTGCGGCAAGCTTTGCAAGGTAGGTGTGGAAGCTGGATATCTTTTTGTATTTAATGAAAGCGATAAGGAGTTCTGCTAAAAACAATACGAACGGGATGATAAAAACTACCATATTGCTGAGAACAAAATCATGAAACACAATAACCATTGCGGTCATGGCTGCTACCACGGTAAGATCGTCAGCAATGGAATCGAGCTTGGCACCTGTGCGGCTTGCAACGTTTAACCTGCGAGCAAGAAAACCATCTAAAGCATCAGTTAAAAAACTAACGAGCAACAACCATTTAAAAAGTTCAACCTGATTATAAATTATCAGCACTACTAATACCGGAGCCATCACTAACCGGTAAATGGTTAAGCTGTTTACAATGATATATTCTTTTTTTAAGGACATAAAATAACTTTATGAGTTAACAACTGACTTTGTTTTTTGTGCTTTGTGGAGCTGGCGTTCAATTTTTTTCTTTCTCTTTCGCTCCATTTTCATTGATTTAGGTTCAAAGGCAGCCTTCATAAATTCATCCACCTTCCCCTTTATTTTATACATCTTTTCCTTTGGTGTGGTTTTGGTTTTTTTACCTCTTCTTTTGCGCAAAGCATTTCGTAAAGCCGAAATAAAATTCTTTTTAGATGCAATCAGTTTTTCCTTTGCCATGGGTTTTAATTATTTCATTAATGAGTTTTAATAACCGTTAATTTTTTTACATAAACAATGCCATTGGGGTTTAAAGTGAGCTATCGGGCATGGCATTGTTATTTATAACAGAAGAGTGAACACTTTACATTATTACGATGAACGATAAAATTACAATATTAATGGTGGATGATGATCCGGAGGATCGGATGATTTTCTATGAAGCCATCAAAGAACTTAAGCCGGAAATTCAGTGTGAGATGATGCCCGGAGGTGAAGAAGCATTACAATATTTAAATTCTTTATTACGTCTTCCTGATTTTTTATTTGTTGATATTAATATGGCACGCATGGATGGATATGAATTTTGTGCTGAATTAGGGAAAATAGAAAAATATGCTGCTATCCCGATTGTGATTTACGCAGGTGTGATTACCCCTGAAATAATAAAAGAGTTTGATGCCTTAGGGGCACGCTATTTTTTTGTTAAACCGGTTACCATTGATGAAATAAAAGAGATTATCCTGGCGGTGGTAAACGCTGAAAAGAAGATACATAGCGAAGGATATTACCGGAATGTAGCTTAAAAATCTCCATGAAATTAAATATTGAATCGAGCTATTTTAAGAAAACCTGATCAGGTTTATTTCTGGTTCTGTGGCTTAGCATTTGCCTGTTAATAATCAGCGGGCTTGTACAACTCAGCTGAGAGAATTTTGTTCATTGTAGTTACAATTTAATTTATTTATACCTACTTTTACCTCATTCATAACTAAAGGAATTTAATGGGCAGATCACAGGAAAGTCTTAATAAAAAAGAAAAAGAAAAGCTAAGGCATAAAAAAAGACTGAATAAAGAGCAGAAAATGGAAGAACGCAAAGCTTCCGGTAAAAAAAGCTTTGAAGACATGCTTGCTTATGTGGACGAAAACGGTCAACTCAGTTCAACCCCTCCTGATCCTCTTAAAAAGAAAATTGTAAATGTTGAAGACATTACCATAGGTCATCATAAAGCCGAACCTGAAGAAGAAGATAAAGGTCCGAAAGAAGGAACCATTACTTTTTTTAATGAAAGCAAGGGCTACGGATTTATTAAGGAGCACCTTACTCAGCAAAGTTTTTTTGTTCACATACGCGGACTCGTTGACCCGGTTAAAGAAACGGATAAAGTAGTTTTCGAAGTGGAAATGAGCCCTAAAGGTCCAAGTGCCGTTAATGTTAAATTACTGGCCGTGAAGAAATAATATCGTTAACACTTTTTATAAGTAAACAATAATTTATTTCTCGCTTGTCACATTCGTTTTCAGCAACTCAATAACCTTAAATTCGGTCCTTCTGTTTAACTGGTGTTCTACTTCAGTACACGGAACTCCGTCACCACAATTATTCACCAGCACTGATTCACCTGTCCATTCAAACCTGCCGATTTGTTTGGAAGGGATGCCATGATCCATCAAATATTTCTTCGCTGATTTCGACCGTCTTTCTGACAGGCGCTGATTGTATTGAGCTGTTGCACGCGAGTCAGTACTTGAAGTCATGCTGATTTTTATTTCAGGATGAGCCTTCAGCATCGCAGCAATTTCATTCATTGTCTTTTCTGCGTCAGCACGTATATCTGATTTATCCAGATCGAAATAGATGATCTTATACCAGTCTTCATACGGCCATATATCTTTAACAGGTTTAAGTTCAACCAACACATTTTTATCTGCCATTGCTTTTTCAGGAACACCATCAAGCATTATAACCCTTGAGCGATATCCGCGTTTAGTAACCATAAACTGTTCGTCCTTATCTGCAACCAATGGCTGCTTATATACTCCTGCTGAATTGGTGCTTCCTATTTTTATATCGTTCAGCTCATCTTTTATTTCGGCTGTTGCAATTGGCAACCTGGTCTCTGCATCAATCACGGTGATAGTAATACCATAAGCATAAGATTTATTTCCTAATTCAATCCGAACAAACGGATCAGCCGGTGAAGCAAATGATGTGTTTACAACAGCAGTGCTGTCGCCTAATCCATCAACGTGCGCTTTAATAGTATAAGTTTTTTCAAAGTCAGCGGCAAAATCAAAACGTCCGTTTTCCTCTGTTGTAAATTTTATGTTTTTATTATCATGACTGAAATCAACCTGAGCAGATTTTATTGGTTCACCTGTTTCGCGGTTAACAACAATTCCTTTTATACGAATGGTTTTTTTTCTGAATGAATAAATATCATCATCAAAACCTTTATTGGCACGATTGGAACTCAGATAACCCACTTTGTTTTTCACATCGTAAACCATTCCAAAATCATCATCACTGGTGTTTAAAGGGTAACCCACATTCATCGGTATCAGATATTTTCCATTGAATTCGCGCGAGTAAAAAATATCAAGTCCTCCTATACCTGCATGTCCGTCAGACGAAAAATACAAGGTGCCATCGTCCATCACTACAGGGAACACCTCATTTCCTTTTCCATTGATTGTGTCACCAAGATTAATGGGTTTGCTCCATCCTTTTCCTTCACGTGCACACATCCATAAATCCATTCCGCCTTTCGTACCTGGCATGTCTGAAGCAAAATATAATTTCATTCCGTCAGGACTTATTGCAGGATGAGCGCAACTGTACTCATCGCTGTTATATGGAAATGATTCCAGCTTGCTCCATTCGTCTCTGCCTGTGTTTTTTGCACTCATGATTTTTAGCTTCACCACTTTGGCGCTGCTCTTATGTACTTTGCCGTTCTCTATATTATTTCGTGTGATGAAAATTTCATCTCCTTTCTTGTTAAAACACACCGGTCCATCATTGAACTTTGTCTGCATTGTGTTAGAAAAAACTTCTGGCTCACGAAATTTATTTTCTTTTCCCCGGCTGTAATACAATGCAAGAAAAGGTTCGTTTGTCCAGCTATGAGTGCGGCTCACCATTTGAGTTTGCTCACGAGAAGATGTAAAAACAATTCCATCATTATATAATGCTGCACCAAAATCTGCATTCTTTGAATTGATATCTAATCTTGTCAACGCATAATTATTACTGTCAGCAAAAAAGCTTTGATACATATCAATTGCACGGATAAACTTCTGTCCTCTTCCATCCGTTTTACTTTCGATTGCAAAGTTCTCCATCCACTTACGCGCCTGTGCATATTTGCCATTGTTCATCAGCGATTGTCCGTAATAAAATTTATAAATGGGATCGCACTTAGGCATAGTAACAGCAACGCTATACCAATATTCAGCACGCTCACGGTTATTTGTTTTGCGATAGGAATCTGCAAGCCTGAATACTCCATCCTGTATGGTGCTGTCTTTCTTTAAGGCTTTTATATAAAAAGGAATGGCCTTGCTGTAAGCCATGCGCTCATACTGGTAATTTCCTTTTCTCATGTTTGCTTTCTGAGCTTGTGTGAAAAAAGGCAACACTAAGCAAAGCGCAATTAAAATATTTTTTGTTTTCATAATCTTGTATGTTGTATTGATTAGAAATATCGTGGCGTTATGATTTTATTTTTATCGAATGAAAAATCAAATCCAAGTGTTATCTCATGCGTACCTGAATTGTATTTCTGCAATCCTTGTATTGAGTAATCATAGGAATATCCCATTCGTAATTGTTTGGTTATCTGAAAAGAAGTTATTGCCGCCCATGAGTCTTTAGTACGATAGCTTGCTCCTAACCAGAATACTTCATTCAATAATGTGTGCAATCCGATGTCAGCTTCCAACGGTGCACCGTTTACTGCTTTTAACATGAATGTTGGTTTTAATTTTATTCCATCTGTAAGCTGGTAAACATAACCTCCCATAAAGTAATAATGCCAGTAAGGAATATTCACTTTGTTGGCAACCATTTTTGCTGCCGTTATATCAATTTTATTCTGCATCAAACGTGGAATGGATAAACCCAGGTACAATGTTTTGGTATGGTAATACATTCCAAAACCAACATTTGGGAGTGTAAGCTCCGGAGTGTTTGCTATAAAAGAATTATCACCATAATCCTGAATTTTCACATCAAGCAATTGTTCCTGATGGCGAATTACCCCTGCCTGCAAACCCAATGAAAATATTGCAGCTTTTTTAAGCGGAATATGATAGGCATAGTTTGCATAAGCTCCCAGATCATGCGTAACACCAATACTCTCATTCAATACTGAAAGTCCGATTCCAATCCTTTTACTACGGAGCGGAGCATGTGCACTGAATGTTTGCGTGACAGGCGCTCCATCCATTCCCACCCACTGATTTCTATAAGCAGCAGTGAGCGAAATGGCTTCACGCGAACCTGCGTATGCGGGATTAATAAACATTTCATTAAACATATACTGCGTGAACTGAGGTTCAAGCTGCGCATTGGCATTGTGTATGTTCATTATCATGAATGATGCTATGAGTAATTTACCCATCGCAAATTTGTTTTTATTGCTTATCATTTTTATATGATGTTTGTTGTTTTAATTTTTTTAAGATTCTTAATTGCTGAATGCATTCTTATCTTCTCAATACTAAGTAACTATTAATCGGTTTTGTGTTATTATTTAAATCAAGGATGAAGAAGTAAGTTCCGTTTGGCAATGCTTTAGCCAGATAGATGCCGCTTACATTTGATGTTCCATCCCAGGTGTTGTCGTAATCTGTTTTCTTATACACTAAATTTCCCCAGCGGTTATAGATAAATAAAATATTTCCGGGATAGTGGCTGATGCCATCAATTACAAAGTAATCATTGGTGCCATCATCGTTTGGTGAAAATCCATTTGGTACATCCAGTGTATCACATACCACCGCCACCTGTACACTTGCGGTTGCGGAGCATCCGTAGCCGTCTTTTACAGTTACCGTGTAATTAGTAGTGGTAGTTGGTGATGCTGTTGGATTTGGAATATTTGAACTGTTTAAGCCTTGTGTAGGAGACCACGAATACTCATTACCTCCGGCAGCTTCCAGCTGAACTGATTCACCAGGACAAATAATAAAGTTGTTGCTTACTGAAACGTTTTCGAGCACGCGTACCACAATCTCAATCGGATTAGAAGTATAGGTACCACAAGTAGTAGTAGCAACCAAAGTATAAATACCTGCAGCAGGTGTAATAAAACTGCTGGAGACTGCACCGTTAATTGCAACACCATTATAATACCATTGGTATTGAACATTAGGGTAAGTAGTAGAGGTGAGTGTTGCAGTTTTACCAACACAAATTGTGGCACCACCGTTTGCATTAATTGATACAGCAGAACCATCCGTAATGGAATCGTTCCGTTGCTGTGTACATCCGTTAGCATCAGCAATGGTTACTGTATAAGTGCCTGCATATTGATTGGATAAATTTTGTGTAGTAGCTCCATTGCTCCAGTTATAGGTATAAGGGCCTGTGCCACCGTTTACATTTAAAGTTATGTTACCTGTTTGACCAAGCAGGCAATTTGCATTGGTTGCTGTTAATGAAGCTTGCAAAACATTTGCAGGTTCTGTAATAATTGTTGTAAATGTTTTTGTGCAGCCGTTTGCATCTGTAATGGTTGTTATATAATTACCTCCAGCTAAATTCATCAGCGAATCTGCTGTGCTTCCATTGTTCCACAAAACAGAATATTCAGGTGTGCCTCCGCTTATATTCAGATAAATGTTTCCATTGTTAGCACCATTACAGGTAACATTATTGGATGTTGCTATTACTTTGAGTGGTGAACCAGGTTCATTAATAACTGCATTGGCAACGGTGGTACAGCCATTATTATCAGTGATTATAACTGAATAATTTCCTGCCGTAATATTTGTGGGATCCTGCATTGTTGCTCCATTGTTCCAGTTATAACTGTATCCACTCACACCACCGCTCACCGTTAAATCAATCCATCCGCTATTATCACCATAGCAATTAACATCATGAGTATTAACAGATGTAGTTAAAGGAGCTGTGGGCTGAACAATAGCTGTAGAATTATTGGTGACACAGCCATTGGCATCTGTAATTGTAACTGTATAATTTCCTGCTGGAAGATTATTTAATGAAGAAGTTGTTTGACCATTACTCCACAGATAGAGGTAAGGCGAAGTTCCACCGGAAATTTGTGTTTGAATGGTTCCGGTATTATTGCCAAAGCACAATACATCTGATTTAACTAAACTGCTTGCAAGTGCTGTATTTGGTTGTGTAATACTTGCCGAAACTGAAGTGGTGCACTGATGTGCATCTGTAATTGTAAGCGAATAAGTACCTGCAGTGATATTTTGTAAATCTTCTGATGAAGAGCCGTTGCTCCAGTTATAAGAGTAAGGTGCTGTTCCCCCGTAAACAGTTACATTAATATTTCCTGATGCATTACCAAAGCATTGTACATCTGATGTTGTAACTGATGTTGTTATAGTGGCCGCAGGTTCAAGCAAAGTCCATGATCCGTTTGCAGTACATCCGTTATTATCAGTAACCAATACAGAATAAGTTCCTCCGTTAAGTGAATGAATAGAATCAGTATGCAAACCATTACTCCAGTTATAACTATATGGAGCAGTTCCGCCATTGGGAGATAAACCGATAGCTCCTGATTGCATTCCATAGCAATCAATATTTGTTGTGGATGATGCATTTACAGAAAGTGATGCTGTTGGCTCATTAATCATATAAGTGTTTGAATAAACACAACCATTGTTATCAGTAACAGTAATAGTGTATGAACCTGCTGAAAGTGATTGAATATCTTCGTTGGTTGCACCGTTGCTCCAGTTAAAAGTGTAACCCGGTGTTCCTCCTGAAACATTTAAATCAACCGACCCTGTAGCATCACCATAACACTTAATTGCAGTAACAGAATTGGTTACAGTTAAATAATTTACTGGCTGCGTAATGGTTGTCATACCATTTATTGTGCAGTTGTTAGCATCAGTAATTGTATAACTATAATTTCCTGCTGTTAAATTTTGCACGTTTGCGCTTGTGTTACCATTACTCCATTGATAAGTGTAAGGAGAAGTTCCTCCTGTTGTAGAAAGCTGAACTGAACCAGTCGAATTGGCGAAGCAATCAATATTTGTTTGTTGTGTAATAGTGCTGTTTAATGCGGCTGGTTCTGTTATCGTAATGGTTTTCGCTAATGAACAATTGTTTGAATCAATAATCATTACTGTATAATTACCAGCCGGAAGATTATTAAGATTAACATCATGAATGGTGTTATTCCACGTTACATTATATGGATAAGTTCCACCTGTTATTGTGGAAAGAATGCTTCCGGTATTGTCACCATTACATAATAAATTTACTGTGGAGAATGATACATTTAAAGCAGCAGCAGGACCGTTAATGATTATCGAGTTATTCCATTTACAACCTTTTGCATCTGTTACATTTACATTATAAGTTCCTGCAGAAAGATTGTTAAGGTCTTCCATGTTGCTTCCGGTATTCCAGTTTATTGTATAAGGAGTTGTTCCACCGGTTAATGCTAAATCAATGGAGCCCGTGCTGTCGCCAAAACATAATTGATTGGCTGAATTTATTGTCCCTGTCAATGATGCTGCCGGTTCATTTAATGTAAATGAATTGGTTGTTGTACAACCGTTAACATCTGTAATTGAAACCGTATAAGTGCCTGCTAAAAGATTGTTCAGATCTTCTGTTTGTTCTCCGCTGTTCCATGAATAAGTAAATGGTCCTGTACCGCCATCCACATTTAAATCAATATTACCGGTTGCTTCACCATGACAATTTATTTGTTGCACGTTTGCAGTGCTGTTTAATAGTGCTGCTGAATAATTCAGTGAATAATTATTTGATAGCAAACAACCTTGTGCATCAGTGATGGTTACAGTATAATTTCCGACATCAAGATTATCAATGTCTTCTTCTATTGCTCCTGTATTCCATTGGTAATTGTATGGTGCTGTTCCACCTTGCACGGTCACATTAATGTTTCCGTCAGATTTATCGTGACATGGTAAATTGTTTACTGAAGCTGACATTGACAATGGCTCGGATGGCTGCAGAATATTAGAAGTAAAACTTGCTGTGCAATTATTTCCATCTGTAACGGTAACTGAATAAGCACCTGATGGTGTATTAATCAAATCTTCGGTTGTTTCACCATTACTCCAGTTATAGGAGTAGCCTTGTGTACCACCTGACACCTGAAGGTCTATCGCTCCGCTGTTATCACCATAGCATGAAATATTCACTATTGAATTTGCAGCTATCTGTAACGCAGCATCAGGTTGCGAAATGGAATTTGTTTTAGAAGCAATGCATCCTTTAGCATCGGTTACAGTAACTGTGTACTCACCTTTAACTAAATTATTTTGATCAGCGCTTGTATTTCCGTTGCTCCACTGATAAGTATATGGAGAAGTTCCTCCACTCACTGTAATATCAATAGCTCCTGTAGCATCACCATAACATTTTACATTTAAGATACTGCTTGCTATTGCTAATTCTTCTGAAGGTTGAGTGATCGTACTTGATAAAGTTTCTGTGCAACCATTATTATCAGTCACAGTTACGGAATAAGATCCTGCTGGCAGGTCGTTTAAGTCTTGTTGTAATGATCCGTTATTCCAATAATAAGAATAAGGAATTGTACCACCCGATACAGAAAGATCAATACTGCCTGTTGCATTTCCAAAGCAATTGATATCAGTCTGGGATTTAATTAATGATAAGGACTCTGCCGGTTCGGTAATTGAAACCATATCCGAAACAGAACAAAGATTAGCATCAGTTATAGTTACCGTATAATTTGCTGCAATAAGTGTGGTAATGTTTTGTGTGGAAGATCCATTGCTCCAGTTATAATTATAAGGAGGCACACCACCATTAACTACTAATCCTGCTGATCCATCATTCCCGTTTTTGCAATTTACATTGCTGCCTGACAATGCAACGCTTAGCGCTGAAGGTTGCGTTATTGTAAATGACATTGTGGTAGAACAAAGATTTACATCACAAACTGTAACGGTATAATTACCTGCACTCAAAGTGTTAATACTTTCGGTAGAATCATTATTACTCCATGCATAAGTGTATGGTGCAGTCCCTCCATTAGTAGTCATTGCGATACTGCCCGTGGAGTTGCCAAAGCATTTTACATGAATCAGATTAGTTGTTACATTTAATGCTGCTGACGGTTGAGATATGGTTGCAGATGATGTATTGGAACAATTATTTGCATCTGTTACTGTGACAGTGTAAACTCCTGCACCAAGGCTCTTAATATTCTGACTCGTTGCTGAATTGCTCCATATAAAACTGTATGGTGTAGTTCCTCCTGCAACAGATAAATTAATAGTACCCGAAGTATCACCGTAACAATTAACATTAGTTGAATAAATGCTTGCAGATAATGATGCAGATGGCTGAGAAATGGTTGCCATTGCAGTAGCCGTGCAATTATTCTGATCTTTTACAGTAACAGAATAACTTCCTGCAGCCAACGATGATAAATTTTGTGTTGTTTCACCATTACTCCACAGATAGGAGTAAGGTGAAGTTCCACCATTTACACTCAGGTTAATTGCTCCTGTGGTATTTCCATAACAATTAACATTTGTCTGACCGGATATGGAAGCAACCAGACCTGTAGAGGGTTGAGTAATTGTTGCAGAAAGTGAATTGCTGCAATTATTTGCATCAGTAACAGTAACGGAATAAGTACCAGCTAAAAGATTGGTTATGTTTTGAGTGCTTGCACCATTGCTCCAGGTATAAGTATAAGCAGCTGTTCCTCCGTTTACATTAATATTAATTGCACCGGTGTTATTACTATAACATTTGATATTTGTCTGACTGGCTAATGTGGTGCTTAATGGCTGAGCCGGCTGAGTAATAGAAGTTGTGACAACAGTTGTACAATTGTTTGCATCATTTACAGTACACGTATAATTTCCTGAAGTGATTTGGTTATTGGCAGCTGTAGTAACTCCATTACTCCACAAAAAAGTATAAGGGCTTATTCCGCCCATCGGATTAGCGGTTACTGAACCTGTATTATTACCATAACATTTTACATTTATTTTATTAATTAAAGATGCACTCAATGTGGCAGATGGCTGTGAAACAGAACAAGGTAAAGTCACTTTACAATTATTCATATCTGTTATAGTAACAGTATAATTACCTGCATTAAGCGATGAAATATTTTGAATGGTTAATCCATTACTCCATAAATAAGAATATGATGAAGTTCCTCCTGTAGTTGCAGTATTTATTGCTCCGGTGGAATTACCATAGCACATAACATTGGTAATCGTACTTGTTGAATTTAACGGTGCAGCAGGTTGTGATATAGAAACTGTTTGCTGTGTAGTGCAGCTTTTACTATCCGTTACTGTTACTGAATAAATGCCTGCTGCGAGGTTATTTAAATTTTGTGCTGTTGCATTATTATTCCATAAGTAAGAATAAGGAGGCACTCCACCTGTCACTGAAAGTTTTAATGATCCTGTGTTTCCACCATAGCATGCAACGTTAACCTGTTGAGAAATGGAAGTTTGCAATTGTGCTGGTTGTGTTATAATGATAGTATCCTTTTTTTGGCAATGATTAACATCCGATATTGTTAAGATATAACTTCCCGTACATAAATTATTAATGTCCTGTGTAGTAGCACCGTTAGACCAGCTATAAGTATAAGGTGCTGTTCCGCCACCCACTGACAAATCAACAGAACCATTGCAGGTGTTGTAGCAATTGGAGTTTGATAAAGAATTAATTGTTATCTCGTAAGGTGCCGGTGGTAGATTTAATGAGGAGATAGGAACGGAAATAAAATCTTTTCTTCCGCATGCATCCCATACCACACAGGAGATATAACATTTAGTCTGAGGTGCAAGTGATGGAAAAGTTATACTGGTGGATGCGCTGTTTGGATTTGAAAACACACCTCCGCAAGAAGTTGACCATGCATAAGTATAAGGTCCCACTCCATTACTTACCGTTACACTAACATTGGTAGGAGCATTGGAGATAAATGTAGAAGGGATATTGCGTACAATATTTAATTTCTTTGCTATCCCTGCCTGTAAAATAAAATTTAAAAATGTTCTCTGAGCTGCCACATTCGTTGGTCCTGTTCCTTTGGCTGAGTGTCCCCCTTCGTACATTACAAAGCCGTTTTTATTATTTCCAAATCCGGGTCCGAAGACAAGTTTTACACCTTCACTTGGTGAAACACCATCAGCAGTAGTAATAGCTCTTAATGTGCTTCCTCTCCAGCCACCTGTAGAAAGTGGGATATACCATTTCTCAGAACCGTTTTCAGTGGATGGTGTTAAATCACCAATGAATTGCATGATAGGATGTGAGTTTAACGCATTGGAATAAGTATAAGGAGTAGTGGGCGAACCATTATGTGTTTCAGTAATCAAACTTCCGCATTGTCCGTTCCCAAAACATTTTAATCCGGAGGTTGAAAGAAAATTCAACCTGTCATTTGGATCAGCAGGATTGCTTATTCCTTCTAAAACAGAAACAGCATGGCATCCTGCCCAGATAAATCCTTTAAGAGTTGTATTGAACGTTAATAAATAATTGTGTGTAGCCCATGTAGGATCAGCGTGAGGCAAGATGTAAGTATCATCACATAAATCAAGATTGCTTGGCAACCCAACCCTGTAAATAGTTTGTGGAATACTGGCATTTGAAAAATAAGGAGTAACCAATTGTTCGTTTTGCTGATCTATTACAAGATTTGAAAATGTGGTTATTACACCATATACCGGCAACGTAAGCTGCGAAGTAGTGGTTACACCCACTACACCTTGAGCTACCCATCCGGAGATTACTGAATTTACAACAGGTGTCCGGTATTGTGATTCAATTACAAAAGCACTACCTCTGAAATCAGTTCCGTTATAGTTAAAATCAATTCCATCTTTAGCTTTGGTTGTATTAATAATCCATTTCACCGGAACATTAAAATTTCTGACAAGGTCAGCCACTAATCCATAAGGCTTTAATCCGTTATAAATTGTTTGTGGTGTTATACCCAGATTCACAATAAAAGATCCCGTTGAGATAGAATTCAAAGCGTTTATCTGCACTGTTTCATTAGTGAAATTTCCTTTTGAATCTGTAATAATCACACCATAAGTACCTGGTGCTAATCCTGTAATACCTGATGTGGTTGCTCCTGTAGTCCATGAATAAGTATAAGGAGCTGTTCCTCCATACACCTGTACGGAAGCCGTGCCATTGTTACCATTGTTTGCATCTGTGTAACTTATGGCTCCCACCAGGTTACTGTATTGTGTTATAGAGGTGGAGGCTGAAACAGAACATCCCCTGTTATCCGTTACTGTTACTGAGTAATTTCCAATCGTGATTCCTGAAATATTCTGTGTTGTTTGTCCGGTGCTCCAGTTATAAGTATATGGTGACTGACCTGAAATATGATGAACAGAAATAGTACCGCTGCTGTCGCCCTGGCAATATACATTGGTAGTGCTGAGAAATATCTGCGCTGGTGATTCAATAAAAATATTGGAGCTTGATGTTGCAGAACAACCCAGCGAATCAGTTACCATAACTTCATAAACACCTACCGGAAGTCCGCTGATGGTTTGAGAAGTGGAACCATTGTTCCAGCTAATGGAGTAGGGACTTTTACCACCTGACACAGCAACTGTAATTGAACCATTGTTTCCTAAGTTACATGATGCATTTTGTAAAATAGTGGTGGTTACTGTCATTTGCGGAGCCTGTGTCACCGTTGTACTTGAAACGGAAGTACATCCTTTGGCATCAGTAACCGTAACAGTATATGTTCCTGCAATAATTGAAGAAATATTTTGCGTGGTTTCACCTGAACTCCAGCTATAAGTGTAAGGAGAAGTACCTCCATTCGGTGTAACACTTGCAGCACCTGTGGCATCTCCATAACAAATTATGTCTGTTTTTGAAACTGTACTGGTAAGCACTGCAGGCTGAGCGACTGTTGCACTTGCAGTGGCTTTACATCCTTTTGCATCTGTTACTGTTGCAGTATATGTTCCTGCAGCCACACCATTTAAATTTTGAATAGTAGCACCTGAGCTCCAGCTATACATGTATGGACTTGTTCCATTTGATGGAGTTAATGCCACACTTCCTGAGTTACTTCCAAAACAAGATGCATTGGTTGCGTTTGCTGTAGCAGCTACAGTATAATTAAAAGCTACAGAGTTGTTAATTACTCTTGTGCAACCATTGGCTTCGGTAACAGTTACTGTATAATTACCAGAGCAAATAGCGCTTATATCCTGAGTTGTTTTTCCGTTATTCCATAAATAAGTTAGAGGAGTAGTTCCTCCTGTTACCATTAAGTCAATGCTTCCGTTACACACTGTTGCACATGATGCGTTAGTTAACGTGCTTGCAGTAGAAATTGCTGCAGGTTGTGTTATAGTTACTGATTGTGTTGCTACGCATCCTAATGAGTCAGTTGCTGTTACTGTATATGTTCCGGTAACTAAGCCCGAAATAGTTTTAGTAGTGGCTCCTGTGCTCCATAAGTAAGTATAATTATTGCTTTTTACCGGATTAGCAGTGGCTGCACCAGTGGCTGTTCCGTAGCATGCTACATTAGTTGCATTTATAGTATAATAGGGACCTGGAACAAAAATGTTATAAGAGTAAATCTGTGATCCTTTTGACGGACATGCATCATCGGTTACTTTAACAGTAAATGTATTTGGCAACGGGCCTATATCAGCATTGGTTGGAGTCCAGCAAAAATTAAGTGTTGGTCTTGAACCACCCGTAATAGTATAAGTAGCTCCAGCTATTCCATTGTTGGTAATGAGTGTAATGTTTTGAGCGGAATCAAGATCATAGGTATTAATACTAAAACAAATCTGCTGATTAGGACAAACATTCATATTGAAATTATTTGTTCCATTAATACCTGAAACTGTGGGTAAATTATTAGAGCAGTTTTTGGTATAGATTTCCATGTCACGAATCACGCTGCCAATGAGCAGTCCGTTCCGGTATTCTTTTACTAATACTGATAATATCCCGATTTCTGACTGGGTGGGAGTAAAAACTATATCACCTGTAAGTGCATTTAAGTTAAACCCGCTACTTGTTAAAATAGGGTTATTGGTATTATGAGGCGACAGATAACTAACCGTGCCCGAAGAGCTTGTACGTGGTGTGATAAGTGTATAAGCCAATGAGTCGCCCTCACTATCAATTACTCCCTGGTTATAATGGAAAGATTGTCCGATGCAGGTAAAAGCTAACGGCATATTTGAAAACACAGGCGAATTATTTCCTGGTGCTACCACATTATTTAATGTAGCCTCCACATAAAGATTAGAGTTATTTGAGCAAGGATTATTGATAGTGGTAATTGCACAATTTCTGCAACAAAGCGTGTAGCTGAAAATCCAATCGGGCGCAGCCGCTGGTAGCGTAACAATGGCTGTGTAAACAAATTTTCTAAATCCTGTAGTAGCTCCTCCGTTACAATTAGTAACAGCAGTGCTGCATGGTTCAGTTATTTCTTCTCCGGTAACGGCAATTTTATTAGCTGTTGCATTTAAATTATTATACCCTCCTGCAGATGATTTGTATTTGATGGGAATATTAGCCGGCTCTGCAACACCGCCACAATCGCGGTAAAATGTTATTTTTAATTCATACTGTAAACCACTTAAACACCGGTAAGTAAAATCAGCACCTGCAGCATGTGTAGCATAGGTTTTTACAGGAACAAGTCCTAAAAGCACTGCGCATAACGGTAAATATATTTGCCGGAACCACATTTTTATTCTAAGGGATCTTTTCATAAAATGAATCATTCGTCTTTCAATATGCTTCGAGCACATCTTTTGTTTTCAATTCATCTTATTCGAAATTTTCACGAAAACGTTACATCTAATTGATAAAAAGATTGAAAAATCTTACAAAACCATACAAAACTGATTGAATACTGATTTTGAGTACACAATTTTTATCTCGCGGTAAATACAATTGCTTGTTTTGAATTTCGGATCTGTGATCCATTTCAACAGTTAAAAAGCATAATTTTGTGGCGGTTTAAAAAATGTTTGACAGATGGTTTTATTAAGCACACCAATAGATTATTTACCCGTTGCTATGATGTTTGTGGTTGCGGTAGGATTTGTTCTCACAACCATTGTTGCCACTCATTTATTAGGACCTAAAAGAAAATCCCTGATAAAAGAGGAATCCTTTGAATGTGGAATCGAAGCGCAGGGGAATTCGCGTCAGCCGTTCTCAGTTAAATACTTTTTGATTGCAATACTCTTTGTGTTATTTGATGTGGAAGTAATTTTTATGTATCCATGGGCAGTTAATTTTAAAGAAATGGGATTAGTTGGATTTATAGAAATGCTGGTATTCCTGTTCTTTCTTGTAGTTGGATTTGTTTACATTATTAGAAAAGGAGCCTTAAAATGGGAATAACCATTACATTATTAATAACAGGATTTTAATGTCAGAAATAGTTAAAGCACCCCCGGGTTATGAAGGACCCGGCTTTATGGCAACTTCTTTAGCTAAAGTTGTTGGATTAGCACGGAAAAATTCCATTTGGCCGCTTCCATTTGCAACCTCTTGTTGCGGTATTGAATTTATGGCAACTATGGCATCTCACTATGATTTAGGAAGATTTGGTGCTGAGCGATTAAGCTTTTCTCCCCGTCAAGCAGACTTATTAATGGTGATGGGAACCATCGCAAAAAAAATGAGTCCTGTGTTGAGAAAGGTATATGAACAAATGGCTGAACCAAAATGGGTGATTGCTGTTGGTGCCTGCGCTTCGTCAGGAGGAATATTTGATACTTACAGCGTACTCCAAGGAATCGATAGAATTATGCCTGTAGATGTTTATGTTCCGGGATGTCCGCCACGCCCTGAGCAGATATTAGATGGAATTTTAAAAATCCAGGAGTTAATTGGTAACGAATCTTTAAGAAGAAGAAATTCTCCTGAGTACCAGCAACTGATGGCATCTTACGGTATTGAGTAAACGATGGAACAAGCGATAACAACGGAAACAATTTTTACTGAATTGAAAGATAAATTCAGCCATGCTGTTTTATCAGGCGAAATCTTATACGATATGTTTACAATCACTGTAAGCAAGTCAAAGATTTTTGAAGTAATAAAATTTCTCAAAGAAACTCCTTCGCTTAATTTTCATTTCTTAACAACAGCTTGCGGTTTGCACTTTCCTGCAGAAAAAGAAAAATTCGGGATGATGTATCAATTGCATAACATGATTACCAATACCCGCATTCGCCTGAAAACATTTACTGACTCTGATGAGCCGGAGTTTATTTCTCTCACCTCTTTATGGCCTACTGCAAACTGGATGGAACGTGAGACTTATGATTTCTTTGGGTTTAAATTTACAGGACATCCTGATTTAAGAAGAATTTTAAATGTGGATGATATGGTGGGTTGGCCAATGAGAAAAGAATATCCATTAGAAGACCAGGCAAGATGGGATAAGGATGATAAAATGTTTGGTAGATAGAAAAGCGATAAACATTGGAGGTTTAAAAGTTTCAAAAGTGATTAACAATTAATGCCTCAATTATATGAGTACCTGGGATTGGCAATTTTCTTTTATGTTAATGAACATGATCCTATTCATGTACATGGCCGTTATGATAGAAACGAGAGCAAAGCAGAATTGATAATTAAAAATGGTAAGCTGATTGAAATAAAATTTACTCCTGTAAAAGGTAGAAAGCCGTTGAAGACAGCTGAAATGAAAAAGTTTAAAGCATTAGTACAATTTAAATCACAAGAGATAATTACAAAATGGATTGAATATTTTGTTCTTAACAAATCTTTTAAATTGGAAAAAATAAATAAATTAAAATGAAGATTTCAGAGCCTCAGGTATCATATAAAGTCAAGGAAATAAATATTGTCAGTGCATCCTATTTAGATGATCATAAAATTGAACTTGTTTTTGATGACGGGAAAAAAAATATTGTTGACTTCAAAGATTTTTTATCCAAATCAAAACACCCCGAAATAAAAAAATATTTAAAAAAAGAATTTTTTAGAAAATTCAAGATTGACAATGGAAATCTTAACTGGAATAATTATGATTTGATTTTTCCAATCAGCGATCTGTATGATGGAGTTATAAATTAAGTAAATAAAAAGGTGTTCAAACATAATGTTCTTTTAAGTTTACTTCTGTTTTGCTTAGGCAAGATAGATGCACAATCAACGCTAAGCGTAAGAGCTTTTATTCAAGGATATTATAACAATACAAATCATACAATGCTTTCCATAATTGATCCGATTAATCTGCCAAATGTTTTCGATACCATAAGAATTGAATTACATGAGAGTCACAATGGAAATCTTGCGTATTCCTTTCCCGCAATATTTGATATTAATGGCAATGCTTCAATTTCAGTTCCTGCAATTTATTTTGGAAATACTTATTACATAGCATTAAGGCATCGTAATTCAATTGAAACATGGAGTGCGCTGCCTGTGTTGATAACAAATAATGCTTCTTATGATTTTAGTACTGGCATTGCTCAGGCTTATGGCAACAATATGATTTT
>JANLUX010000145.1:0-8550 GCA_031363705.1 Bacteroidota bacterium | reverse complement strand
TGCCAGAAAAAAAGAATACGATGAGCATTGCCTCCGATAAAACGTGAACCATACACAACATCTGCCCCGGCATCCAAAACCGGTTGGAGCAACAGATTAAATTCCCTGGGATCGTATTCAAGATCTGCATCCTGAATAATTAAATAATCACCCGTGGCGTGCACTATCCCGGTGTGGATGGCAGCGCCTTTTCCTTTATTTATTTCATGATTTAACAAACGGAAATTAATATCAGTGTTATTTTGAATATAATTTTCAATAACGCTTTTCGTATTATCCGTTGAGCAATCATTCACAATAATTATTTCTTTGGTGATTGAATTAATCAGTTCCACATCCTTCACTTTATTTAAAATGTGATGGACAGTGGGACCTTCATTATAACAAGGAATAATTATCGAAAGTGATTTGCAGGTCATGTCAGGTTAATTTTTTGAAGCAATGAAATTAATTCCGAAAAACAAATATTCCTTTAAAAACGAATTGATTTTCCAGATGCGTTGTTCACTTTGCAGAGTGTTATCATATTTCATCCATCCAAAAACAGGTGGCGGATACAAACGGATATATTGCAAATGTTCTCTATCAATCTTCAAACCTTTAGCAGAAAATTCCTGCTCCCATTGTTTAAGACTGCGGATGTTTTCATTTCCGATAACAATATTTTTTTTCAAAGTGTCATCATAAATTTCAATGATGCGATTATTGCCACGTTGTAAATATAACTTAAGGCTTTGCACCAGATTGTTTCCATTCTCTTCAACTGCAATCAACTTTCCATTCGACTTTAATGAGTGGTTGCAAATTTCAAGCGCTTTATCAATGGGTTCAAGATGATGAAGCGTGTCCTGCAGAATGATGTAATCACAGTTTTGCGGTGGTTGCTCCATATCAAAAAGGTTTTCATAACCTGCTTTAAACAATGACACATCGCCAAACTGTTTCCAGTAGTTTAACCGTTGCGGAATTTCTTTAAAATAAAATTCAAGTGTTGAACCATAAGTTGAAAAGCCATTCATCGCCAGAAAAAAATCTGTAGTGCCATAACCACAACCGATGTCCCAGATTTTTGAATCTTTATTTTTTATCTGATCAGCAATATATTGCAAACGCTGGCAGAAATAAGCTTTGCGAAAATCGAAACCTGATTTGCTTTCAAGAAACTTATAATAAGTTCTAAGGGCAGGATGCTGTTCCAGCTCTTTCAGAAATAACTCAAAAAAATTTTCAACGTCCATTGGCGGGGCGCGAATTTAGAATATTAAATGTAAAACTATTGTATGCTGAAAATATGCACCCCGAGAAATTCACCCGTTTCTTTTTTTAAATATTGCCTGAGCACAACATTATTCAAGGCGGAAGTATCATTAACAATAATAAATTTTGCTCCCTGGTTAATGTATCCTTCAAGCCGCTTTTCAATTTTCCCCTTCTCTATTCTCCATCCCTTACGGTTCATGAAATAAAGCTGGATATTAAAGCTGTTATCGTAAAGAGTAATCACCTTGTCAGTGGGCTTAACACCAAAGCTCTCCATATAATTTTCAATATTGTTATAAGGAAAATGATCGTCAGCATATTTATCCTGTAAATAAAGATTGCTCCACCAGATAGAAATGCAACAGATAAAAAGAAAAAAAACAGAGAGAAGGAAATTAAACTTCGTTTGATGTTTAACAGTTGTTTGCAAATATTGAACAGCTGTAATCAACAAAAAGAAAAAGAAAGGAAGCAATGCAATTATGTAATAATCGTGCTGGCGAAACTGGTTAAAAAACAAATAGACAAAACAAATTAATCCGGCTCCAAGTCCACACGTTATCAATCGCAACAACGGATGCATTTTTTTGAAACGAAAAAATAAAACAAACAATGAAAAAGCATAAACCAAATACATGATCCAATGATAATAGTAAGGGAGAAATAATTTTTTTACATCATTCCATACCCAGGGAACATCACTCCATGATTGAGGAGCATTAGTACCCACAAGAAAAACTTTATCTGTCATTTTATTGCTGAGTGTTGCTGCATAACCATACCATGCAATTACCAGTAAAAAAACCAACAGCGAATAAATCAGAATTCCATTACGCTTAACATTTGGATCCTGAACTAATTTCTGAAGTAAAATAATCTTGTTTGAAAAATAATCCGTTAATGTAATAATCACTATCACAACAATACTCATGACAGAAGAAACTTTAATCAATGAGGCCAGAGCAGCAAAAAAGAAAAACAACAAAAGAAATTTCTTGACATGTTGTTCGCAGTAACGGAAATAAAAATACCATGCAGACATTATAAATCCAAGACTTGCTGCATCGGATAAAAAATTAGGCGAATAATAACAAAGTATTGGAGATAAATACCAGCTTAAAGTTATCAATGCAGCAAGCAGTGTTTGTTTTAAAAACAATTCTGCAATCCTGAAAGTGAAGAACAAACCAATTGACAAAAACAAAAGCGATAAAGCCCGATACCAGAATTCATTAAAACCAAAAAGCTTATAACAGATGGCAGCCATGTAATTCATCAATGGAAATTCAAGTCCTGTAATTCCGTTTGTATTGCTGAGGAAATGCGTATGCGGTTTAAAAAAATTCATTCCGTCCTGTGCGTAATTACGCGCAACAGAGGCACGATCGCATTGCGCCCACTGATGAATGGACATAGGACGCAAAAAAAGAATCTCCTGATAGTTGAGGAGAAAATAAACAAGCAACAACATTACAATGAAAAACACTTTGCTTAATAAATCTTTTTTATTGTCAGGCATTATTTCCGGTGACTGTGATTGAATAAAATAATGGTGAGATTAATTTTCGCTCTTGAAAATTTTAGCAGAATACAATTTATTTTTCGCCAGGAAATATTGAAAGGCAACACGCAAAACTCCCAAACCATATTTAACACTTCTTTGAAAATTTATTGACGATGCTTCCTTAAAATATTTTGTCGGACAGGTTATCTCTCCTATTTCAAATCCATGAAAAAAAACCTGCGCTGCAAATTCGTTATCAAAAACAAAATCGTCAGAATTTTTTTCATAACCGATTGTTTCCAACACTTCTCTTTTAAATGCACGGTAACCAGTGTGATATTCAGAAAGTTTTTGATTCATCAGTATATTTTGAAACAATGTGAGAAACCTGTTTGCCACATATTTATAATATGGCATTCCGCCCTTTAAGGCTCCCTTACCAAGAATCCTCGAACCAAAAACTACCGGATACAAATCATTGGCAATGATGCTTGCCATACTCGTAATCAGCAATGGTGTGTATTGATAATCGGGATGAAGCATAACGATAATATCAGCGTTTAACTCCAACGCTTTTTTATAACATGATTTCTGGTTGCTTCCATATCCGGAGTTTTTTGCATGCCGGATAATGTGTTTAAGCCCGATTTTTTTTGCAACATCAATCGTATCATCTTTACTGTTATCATCCACCAACACTACATCATCAACAATGTCAAAAGGAATTTCATTATATGTTTTTTCCAATGTAAGTGCAGCATTATATGCAGGTAAAACAACCACTACTTTTTTTCCTGAAATCATATTTTTTTCTGGTTCCTGCTTTTAACTTGTCATTTACAAGGTTGCTAAAATAATTTTACTTTCGCACATCTTAACATCTTTTGTTTTTTCCTGTCTGAAAATATTATTATTGATAGAGCCTTGTATCCCGGAAGTGTAAATCTATGAAGTTAAACAGGTTTTCAGGATACAACTATCAAAAACTACTCACTTGTTTTTTATTAGTTGCCGGTTTTTTAGAGGCAATGTACCTGAGAAAATATTTTATCATCCGTGAATCTCCTGATTACATTCACTATGTAAGCAGATGGTATGATTACATTTCAGATGCCGGATTTATTAATGCATTTGCAGATAGCTTCTCTGATTATCCGCCACTTTATCTTCATTTAATAGGTGTAATGACGTTGCTCACCTCCAACTCATTGTATGCAATTAAAATTCTTTCTTTCATTTTTGAAATTGTTACTTTTTATTTCATATTTAAGATTGTGTTGCGTAAAGCAAACGATACAACGTATAGTTTAAAAGCAGGATTATTATTTTTATTGACACCAACCGTAATATTAAACAGTGCGTGGTGGGGACAATGTGATGTCATCTATACCTCAATGATTATTGCATCCATCTATTATTTATTACTGGAAAAACCACTGCCTTCATTTATTTTTCTCGGATTAGCATTTTCCTTTAAGCTGCAGGCAATATTTATCTTTCCTTTATTCTTTCTCGTTACAATCACAAATCCGAAATACTGGAAATATGTTTTGATAGTTCCTGCAGTGTACATCCTGACTCTACTTCCCTCCTGTTTCGCAGGCAGATCTTTTAATGAATTATTATTTATTTATTTCAACCAGGCAAAACCATTTGATCCGTTAGTATTAAATGCACCCACTTTTTATAACTTAATTCCAAACGCTGAAAGCAATGCTGCTCTTTGGAATTCGATGGGGATAATATTGACAGCACTTGTCAATCTTTCTTTATGTGTTGCAGTTTTTTTCCGAAATAAAAAACGAAATTTAAAAACTAATGCAGGTCAGATCATTTACCTTGCGTTGATTTTCTCATTAATAACTCCTTTTTTTCTGCCTCACATGCACGAACGTTATTTCTATCTGGCAGATGTTTTATCGCTGATTTTTGCATTTTATTTCAAACGGCTTTGGTTTATTCCTTTGATACTGATTATCAATTCAACCATTACTTATCTGAATTACCTGAATGGTACACTGGCAATAAACCTGGTGCATCTCACCTGGCTTACAGCAGGGATAATTCTTTTGCTTATTGTTGATTTTTTTAAAACCGATTGGGATACGCAACCAATAAAAGAAGTGAATTAATATTGCGTTGTGTTAATGATATACATAAAACCAGTTGTTAAAATAATTTTACTTTCGCAAAGTAACCCAAGTCACGTTAATCTGCAACACAACAGCGATGATGATAGAAATTTTGAAACAACACGATCATAAAATTTTATTCATTGACTAAAAGAACCTCATTTATTTTAGTAATAATTGTTTTCACAATTGTTTACGCATCCATTTCATTAGTCAATCATTACAATTTCAGAACCTATGCCTTCGATCTTGGATTGGTTAATAATGCCATTTATGATTATGCGCATTTCCGCTTGAATGACTGCATGCTTATGCAGCCGCAATTCACCAATATATTAAGTGATCATTTTTCTTTATATCCTATAATTGTTTCACCGCTCTATTGGATTTTTGGTTCATACACCATGCTTATGTTTCAAATCATTGCCATCTTACTTGGCGGCATTGGTGTGTTCAGGTATTTCACTTTTAAGCGACCTGAAAATGATTGGTTGCCATTGCTGGCAATGATTCATTTTTTTTCGATTTGGGGAATCTATTCTGCTTTAGCATTCGATTACCACGACAATGTGGTTGCCGCAATGATAGTTCCCTGGTTGTTTCTCACATTTGAAAAAGGCAATAAAAAGTTAACCGTTTTACTATTGTTGCTCATCCTGATCGGTAAAGAAAATATGGCGCTATGGTCAAGTTTTATTTGTGCAGGATTAGTACTGTTGAATTATAAAAACAAAGACAAAAGAAATTTTGCTGCATTTTTAGCAATACTAAGTTGTGTCTATTTTATTGTGGCTGTAAAACTGGTTATCCCTTCATTGGCAAATGCAAATCGTGTTTACCGTCATTTTAATTATGCTGCTTTAGGCAGCAATTTTACAGAGGCATTTACTACCATTTTCACCGAACCGGTTTATACTTTTAAATTGCTTTTCAAGAACCATCTTAATAATGCTGACACCTATGGAATTAAAAAGGAACTGCATTATATGGTTTTGCTTTCAGGAGGATTTGTATTGTTATTACGCCCACAATACTTAGTGATGCTGATTCCTATTTATGCGCAGAAACTATTCAACGATGATTTTTGCATTTGGGGATTGAATTCGCAATATTCAATTGAGTTTGTGCCCATTTTATCAATCGCACTATTTAACTGGATTGGCAATCTGAAAACGGACAAGAAGATTCCGCTGGCAATTTTATTTTGTGCAATGACATTTGCTGCAACCATATCGTCATTAGATCACCGTGTTTCATTGTGGTACAATGCAGACAATAGCCGGTTTTATAGTCCGTCACATTATAAAACAGAATATGATGTAACCAGGATTAATGAGGCGTTAAAACTCATTCCTGACAGTGCAACAGTGAGTGCATCAAATCAGATTGTTCCACACCTGTCGTTCCGCGATTATATTTATCAATATCCTGATGGGAGTGAATCTGACTATATTGTGCTTTTGATGACAGATAATACTTACCCGCTGACAAAAGATGAATTGACTAAAAAAATGGATGAGCTAAAAAATTCAGGCAAGTATGAATTAATCTATGATGAAAATATGTTGATGATTTTCAGAAAGAAACCATAACTAACCTTCTAGGTAATCTTGAATATCCCAACGTAAAAAATAAATAAATGGTATTTAGCAGTTCGCTTTTTCTGGTTTATTTTTTACCTGCATTTTTAATTATTTATTATTTAAGTCCTAAAAGATTTAAAAATATTACTCTGCTTATTGGCAGCATTATTTTTTACAGTTGGGGAGCACCCAAATTTATTTTTGTAATTATCTCCATCACGTTTATTGATTTTCACCTGGTAAAATGGATGAATAACACCTCCAATGAAAACAAACGAAAAGCCCTTTTGATTTTTTCAGTGATGATGAATTTAGGCTTGCTGATCTATTTTAAATATTCAAACTTTTTTATTGAAAACGTAAATATAATTATTGATGGAATTGGAATAAGAGAGATTCAATGGATTAAACTTGCTTTACCAATTGGTATTTCATTTTACACTTTTGAAACCATAACTTATGTGGTGGATGTTTATCGCAGAGTGCATAAGCCTTTGCAAAATTTTTGGGATTATCAATTGTATATTATTCTTTTTCCAAAACTGATTGCTGGTCCTATCATCCGTTATCATGAAATTGCAGATCAGATTACTGACAGAAGCAAATATGATTCTTATGATCATCGTCTGACAGGTTTTTTTCGCTTTGTAATAGGACTCTCAAAAAAAATAATCATTGCAAACACCTTAGGCGCCCAGGCGGATTACGTTTTCAGTTTAGATCCTTCTACCATCAGTACAGGCACTGCGTGGATTGGTGCTTTAGCTTATACCTTCCAGATTTATTTTGATTTCTCCGGTTATTCAGACATGGCAATCGGACTAGGTAAAATGTTAGGATTTCGCTTTCCGGAAAATTTTAATAATCCATACATCTCTCAAAGCATCACAGAATTCTGGAGACGCTGGCATATAACTTTGGGTGCATGGATGCGTAATTATTTATATATCCCTTTAGGTGGAAACAAAGTAAAATCAAAATTCAGATTGTATTTTAATTTATGGTTTGTGTTTCTGGCATCAGGGCTATGGCATGGTGCATCCTGGACTTTTATTTTATGGGGAGCATATCATGGTTTTTTTTTAGTGATTGAACGTGCTGGTTTCTCATCGTTTCTCAAAAGAACAGGAAAAGTTCCATCTATTATTTTTACTTTCCTGGTGGTGATAACAGGTTGGGTGCTTTTCAGAGTTGAACATATTTCAACAGCTTTTACATTCATTAAAAAAATGTATGCCTTTGATTTTAACAATGCAACTATTCAATTGCAGAATGATTTCTATCCTGTATTATTACTTGCATTCTTCTTTTCATTTTTTGCACTACCAACTTGGGGAGAGAAGATTCAACAAAAAATTTATTTTGAAGAATATTCTTTAACGAGATACTCAATGATGTTTGCTTTTTCCATTTGTCTTTTAATGATTTCACTTAGTCTTATAACAGCAACTGGTTTTAATCCATTTATTTACTTCAGATTTTAACATTAAGCAATGCGATTATCTAAAATACTTTTTTTAATACTGATTACATTGCTTTCCTTTCCATTGGTGTACAACATTTTTCGGTTACCAAAAGTTGGTGAATTGTTTGGTGATATTCAGTACACGCCTGAACCGGTATTTTCCAAGTCTGGCTGGTTTGAAGGAACATATCAGGAACAATTTGAAAAATTTGCTAATGAAAATTTTGGCTTCCGTAATTTTTTCGTCCGCTTAAATAATCAAATCTATTTTAGTCTTTTTAAAATTCCAAAAGCGCGGACAGCCGTTATTGGAAAAGATTTATGCCTGTATGAGCGTGGCTATATTAAAGCGGTTTACGGTCAGGATTATGTGGGAGAAGCTGAAATCATGAAAAAGATTACTCAATTCAAGACAGTTCAGGATTCATTAAAGAAAAAAAATATCGATTTGATACTTGTGTTTGCACCGGGGAAAGGAAGTTTTTTTTCTGAATTTATTCCTGATTCATTGAAATCAAAACCAGACACAACTAACTTATCTCAATATCTCCGCTTTGCTAATGAAATGAATATAAATTACATTGATTTCAACACATATTTCATTCA
>JANLUX010000123.1:0-7769 GCA_031363705.1 Bacteroidota bacterium | reverse complement strand
CACATGTTGCAGAAGGTGTTTAAGAAATAATTGAAGACTATCTACGAATACGAATTTATACGAATGGCTCACGCACTCAATTCGTATATTCGTATAAATTCGTATTCGTAGATGAAAATTTTAATTTCTTTTTTCCACTCCCGTTCCAGACCTTTCGCTTAACACAATTTTCCCTTCGCTGTAATTAACACCTTTGAAAGGATCATTCGCAATCAATAAAGGACCATCGAGATCAATCCAATCAGCCTGCGGTGAAAGTTGTGAAGCACCGGCAGCACCACAGCTTCCTTCACTCATGCAACCAATCAGAATTTTCATATTGCGTTTATGTGCTTCTGCAATCATTTTGTTTGCCTGGTACAATCCTCCACACTTAACGAGTTTAATATTGATACCCGAACATGCACCGTCAACACGTGCAACATCTTCTAATGTTTGTACTGATTCATCCAATATCAAAGGCATTCTACAATCCTGATGTAATCGCGCCATCTCATCTAATTTATTTACAGGCATTGGCTGCTCTGCAAAAACACAATCTTGTTCCTGTAACCAGTACATCATATCCAAAGCAAACCCACGATCAGTCCATGCACGGTTTGCATCAATACAAAAAGAAGGTTTGTGATTAAAAATATTTTCTTCATCCCGAAGTTTGCAAAATGTTTTTACAATTTTCTTATCACCCTCACTACCTAATTTTAATTTGAACAATCGAAATGATTTTGCTTCTTTCATTTTCCCTCTCATTTCTGTTTCACTGCTCATACCAATGGTATAAGTGCAAAGCGGAGATAACCTTTTGTCAGTAGTAAAGAGTTGATGAGTGGGGACCGATTTTTTCTTTCCCCACCAATCATGCAAAGCCATATCCAATGCAGCCAAAGCACCATAATGATTTTTGCATTGAGGAAAAAGCTGTTCTAATAAATCATTTATTCTTTCCGGAATAATTTGCAAAGGCAATTGAATGCCTGATAAGAATTCTTTTGCTTCGGATGCGTTTTCTTTTAAATAAGGAGGAAATGCAGCTTCACCAAAGCCCGTGATTCCATCCTGCGCAACCTCAACAAATAAAGCTTCAGTAGTATTTCGTGTAACAGATGCAATTGCAAAGGGATGTTTGAAACGAAGCGTGTAGTTATAGCTTTGTAATTGCATTGGAGTTTAAAATTTGATGTCAAAGATGTGTTGTTTTTCATTCTATTGTATTTTCACCTGCACAAATACTTAATGTGAAACTGCAACGAATTATTTTTTTTAGTGTTTTAATTACATTGCATATAATTTTTTTCTTTGAAGCAATTAACAACGGACATGTTTTTACCAAAGACTCCTATGAATATCTGCAGCAGGCAAAAAATATCCGTGATCATAATTCATGGTACTGTGGTGATTTTAATTTTCCTGTTCAACCAGCATTATATAGTCAACGTCCGCCAGGATACGGAGTTTTTATTGCTACTATTAAAAAGGTAAATGACAATATCTGGTTCCTGCTTTTCATTCAAATGCTGTTGAGCCTTTTCAACTTTTATTTACTTTATCTTCTTCTGAAATTATTAGACATAAAAATCAACCTGCTATGGTTGCTAATACCACTGTTGTTTTTTCCTTCCCAATTTATTTATGCCAATCTTATCATGTCAGAGATGTTATTGCAAACAACAGTGATGCTGGCATTTTATTTTCTTTCGAGATACATTTTATTAAATGAAACTTCCGCAGTTTGGCTATATCAGTTTTTTATTGGCTGTGCATTTCTTATCAAACCTGTATGGTACCTGTTTCCTTTTGTCAGCATTTTATTTTTTATTTATCTGATCAGCAAAAAAAATATAAAAGCATGGACGATCACAACGCATATAATTCCCCTGGTGGTAATAGCCGGAGTTTTTATTCATAATCATAATCAAACTAATTATTGGGAATACTCAAGCATACAGAGAAAGTTGATGATTAACTACAATGTGTATGAAGTGCTGGAGCATGACTTAGGAAAGGAAAAAGCTATAGTGGCAATAGGCAGGATGCAGGAGGCAGCGGCAGTTAAAAAAAATTATCCTGAGCAAGCAACCTATTTACAACAAGAAATAAATAAAGTTTTAATTAAGCATCCTTTAGCATTTGCATGGATTGAGATGAAAGGTGTTATGCGTTTCTTTTTAGACCATTCCAGATACGATATTGAATCTTTCTTTTATCAGATTCCTTCACAGGAAACAAGCTGGTGGGATAGTTACACTGCAAATGGATGGAAAGGAATGATTAATCATTTTAAAAATTACAATATGTGGAATATTATTTATTTATCACTTTCAGTTTTGGTTAATGCATTTATGATATTGTCTTTGTTTGTTTTTATCAGAAAGAAAAATATTGATGCAGGCATCAGGATAATTTTATTTATCATAATAATTTATACTGCATTGCTGACAGGTCCTACAGGAACAACGCGTTTCAGGTTACCAATTTATCCGTTGTTGTTAATTGCTTTTGCTGCTGCTATACCGGTTATCATGCAATGGTGTAAGAGATTTATGCGTTTTCGGGTTTGATGTTGTATCCATCCTCCACTGATTATTTTTACAGATACATTTCGGGTACAATACGGATATTTACAGTAAATTTGCGGGTACGTTTCGGATAAAATACGGTTATTTATAAATGGAGAAAAAACTTTCATTTGATTTTGGCATTACCCAACAGCTGATCAGTAAAATCAGTCTGCTTGATACTTTCAAGGGCAAATGGGAAGGCATTGAGAAAAAAGAAAACCGGTACCTGAAAGAATTAAAGCGTATTGCGACCATTGAAAGCATTGGTTCTTCAACACGGATTGAAGGAGCATCATTACTGGATTCTGAAATTGAGCAGTTGCTAAAGACTGTTAAAATTTCAAAATTAGAGAAGCGTGATGAGCAGGAAGTTATTGGTTATTACGATGCTTTGGATGTTGTGCTCGAAAATTACAACGATTTTAAGCTGACTGAAAACAATATCAAGCACCTACATAAATTTTTATTGAAGCACAGTGATAAGGATAAACATCATTTCGGAAAATATAAAACTTTGTCAAACAAAGTTGTCGCTAATTATCCTAAAGGGATTCAGAAAATAATTTTCAATACTGCTGAACCACATTTGGTACAAAAGGAAATACAGGAATTGTTGCAATGGGTAAATACCGGGCTTGAAAATAAGCAAATACATCCGTTAATAATCATTGCTGCTTTTATATATGAGTTTCTTTCCATTCATCCGTTTCAGGATGGAAACGGGCGTTTATCTAGATTGCTTTCTACGTTGCTGCTATTGCAATCAGGTTATCATTTTGTACAGTATCTATCGTTTGAGCATTTGATTGAACAGAAGAAAACAAACTATTACCGTGCGTTGATGAGCGGACAAAAAAACCGGTACAACAACAAAGAAAAAATACACGAATGGCTTTTGTTCTTTCTTGACAACCTGGTGGAACTGATAAACAAGTTAGAAGCGAAATTTAAAATTTACCAAACAAAAGGCGGTTACCTCAATGAAAGACAAAAAAAGATTTTAAACGCAATAAAAAAATTGCAGCCTGTTGGTTTATCTGATGTAGCAGATTGTTTTCCGAAACTATCGCGGAACACTTTGAAAAAAGATATTTCTTATTTATTGCATCAGCTTATGCTTGAACAAATAGGAAGAGGAAGGGCTACAATGTATGTTTTGAAAGGAGGGAAATAAATTTATCGCACACGTACTAAAAAACACAACCTGAATTTGAAGGAAAGCTTTAGGTTTACCACGATCCATTGTGCTAATAAGCAAGAGAACAACAGCAAACCCCATATCGGAAGAACATCATGACGTAAAAATGATGAATCATGCAAGAAAAAATACTCAAAAAAACCATTTGATTGATCTAAGCTATTTTTGAAGTGTATGTTTTCATTCATTTATAAATCCGGGTTTTTATCAATAGCAACCGCACTGATGTTATGGGTTGCATGGCCGGCAGCGGGTTTTACTCCTTTATTATTGATTGCATTTATTCCACTTTTATTTTTAGAAGAAAAAATTTACAGTGAAAAACTAAACGGTAAAAAAACAAAACTGTTTAAGTGGAGTTATCTATCCTTCCTGCTTTTTAATTTACTCACTACCTGGTGGATTTATTTTGCAAGCGACTGGGGAATGGTGATGGCAGTTACCTGCAACGCACTTTTTATGGCGACTGTCTTCCAGCTTTTTCATTTAACACGTCTGCGATTTGGTGATCGCATTGGATATCTTTCTTTAATTTGTTACTGGACAGCGTTTGAATATTTACATCTCAACTGGGCGCTCTCCTGGCCATGGCTTACGCTCGGAAATGGTTTTGCAGCATTACCCGACTGGATACAATGGTATGAATACACCGGAATTTTAGGAGGAACAGTCTGGATTTTACTCAGCAATGTTTTTTTATATATCGCTATTAAATCAGCAAAAAAACTCTATAACAAGAAATTATTGATATGGGTTAATATTATTCTCGTTCCAATTGTTTTATCCAAACTCATTGCTTTTAATTATACCGAACAAAAAGAGAAAACAAAAAATGTAGTAGTGGTTCAACCAAATATTGATCCATACAACGAAAAATTTTCAGGCATGAGTTCACAGGAGCAACTGGCTAAAATGTTACGCATTGCTTCCACATTAGTAGATCCCACTACTGATTATGTTGTGTTTCCTGAAACCGCTTTGCCTGATGGAATATGGGAACATGAATTGCAAACACATCCGCATATTAAAACTATTCGTGCCTTTATGCAACCTTATCCTGAATTAAATTTAGTGACAGGATTAGTAAGCAACCGGTTGTATCACGCTGATGAAAAACGTTCTGCTACAGCACGAAAGTTTACAGATGAGGATGGATATTATGATTCCTATAATACCGGAATGCAATTGGACAACAGCAAGCGAATTCAATTGCATCATAAATCGAAATTGGTAATCGGAGTAGAGACATTGCCGTTTCCATTTTTAGATGTGATTGCGATTAATTTGGGCGGAACTTCGGGAAGTCTTGGAACACAACCATCACCGTCAGTTTTTTTTAGCACTGACTCCACAGGAATTGCCCCCGTTATTTGTTATGAATCTATTTATGGTGAATATGTTACCGAGTATATTAAGAAAGGAGCAACCGCAATTTTTATTATAACCAATGATGGGTGGTGGCACGACACACCTGGTTACCGTCAGCACTGCCAGTATGCAAGATTGCGAGCCATTGAAACAAGAAGAGACATTGCACGCTCTGCAAATACTGGTATTTCCTGTTTTATCAATCAGCTTGGAGAAATTTCTCAACGGACAAAGTGGTGGACAGATGATGCGATTAAACAAAATATTAATCTGAATAACCGCATGACATTTTATGTTTTACACGGAGATTATATTGGAGTGATTGCTTCAGTTGCATCTATTTTAATATTGATCATTTTCTTTTTCTGTCGCTTTAGAAAATCCGATAATAAAAGATTTGCTTCAAAACCAGAAAACTAATTGCAGGCTATATGGAGCAATACATAGCACTTAAAGAAAAATATTCAGTTGAATATTCGCAGTTAAATAAAAAATATAATCTTATCAGCATAGCTAGATTAGTTGTCATTATCTGTTTAGCAATTTGCTCTTACTATTACCTAATTACAGAAAATGTTGTATTTCTCTTTGTTTTCTTTTCTACGCTGCTGTTTTTCTTTTTCCTTATCAAACAACATCAAAAAATATTAAATCGGAGAGAAATAACAAAAGCACTTGTGGAGATTAATAATGATGAAATCGCTTATCTGAAAAGAGAAAAAATTCCTTTTAAGGACGGAATAGAATATGCTGATACCACACATCTGTATTCCTTCGATCTCGATGTTTTTGGCAAACAATCCCTTTTTCAAAACTTAAACAGAACTGCAACTTATATTGGAGAAAAGAAGCTTGCGGAATTATTACTTACGCTATTACCAAATGAAGAAATAAAATTAAACCAGGAAGCGATTAAAGAATTATCTCAAAAAATAAACTGGAGACAGGCTTTATTATCGCTGGCAAAAATCACAAAGGACAGCAAAGAGATTTATAACAAACTAATCAAATGGTCGAAAACACAGGGAGAACGATTACCTAAATTTTTGATTTTCATTTCCTATGCATCACCCATTGTTCTTGTTTTAACATTTCTGTTAAACTTATATTTCCACGAAAGTGTTTTCGGTTCTCTCACAAGCGGAGTATTCCTTTTTAACCTTATTGTTTTGTCAACACAAATAAAAAAAATTAAAAAGGAAATTATTGATGCTGATAAACTCCATAAGATCATTAATCAATACAGTTTAATCATTGAGAAAATTGAAAAAGAAGAATTTGTAAGTTTAAAATCAAACGCACTGAAGGAAAAACTCACCTATAAAACGGGTGAAGTAAGTGCGCAGATCAAAAAACTATCATCCTTGTTTAATAAGCTGGATAGTATTAATAATGTTTTTGCAGCCGCTTTATTCAATGGAATTTTTTTATACCATGTTCGTGTATTAAATGATCTGTTGAATTGGAAAAAAGAATACGCAACATCTATTGTTCAGTGGCTTGATGTAATGGGAGAGTTTGAAGCGCTTAACAGCATAGCAAATTTTTCTCACAACAATCCAAAGTTTACCTTTCCCGAACTCAATAGCAATTTTGAAATTTCATTCAGTGAACTGGGACATCCGCTTATAGCAGAAGAAAAAAGAATTTGTAATGAAGTAGAATTTACTCACAATAGATTTATCATTCTCACCGGCTCCAACATGTCGGGCAAAAGCACATTTTTAAGAACGTTAGGAATTAACATGATTCTTGCCGGTACAGGTTCACCCGTTTGTTCTTCCAATTCAAATCTGCATCCGCTTGATGTGATAGTTTCCATGCGTCAATCTGATTCACTTGCTGATAGCGAATCTTATTTCTTCGCTGAGGTAAAACGTTTGAAGCACATCATGAATGCGTTGGACAATAAAGTTTGTTTTGTTTTATTGGATGAGATATTAAGAGGAACTAATTCAGATGACAAGCGCAATGGAACAATCGAAGTAATAAAAAAGATAATTAATAAAAAAGCCATCGGTGCCATCGCCACACATGATATGGAAATTTGTAAAACAACAGATGAATTTCCAAACTTTCTCACCAATAAATGTTTTGAAGTGGAAATAATTGATAATGATTTATCCTTTGATTATAAATTAAGAGATGGAATTTGTAAAAACAAGAGTGCAACTTTCCTGATGAAAAAAATGGAAGTTATTTAACGTTGCAGGATTCCGCTAATTTTGCCCCTTGCCATTAGTCATTATTAATTTTTAATTGTTCATTAATAAAAGTATGGATTCAAAATATGATGTAACAGTAATCGGTTCCGGTCCTGGTGGATATGTGGCTGCGATCCGTTGCGCACAATTAGGTTTTAAAACTGCAATCATTGAAAAATATAATGCATTAGGCGGAACTTGTTTAAATGTCGGATGCATCCCTTCCAAAGCTTTGCTTGACTCAAGTGAACATTATCATCAGGCACAGCATCAATTCAAAGAACATGGTATTGACGTGAAGGATCTGTCAGTGAATTTCGAGCAAATGATAAAACGCAAGGATGGAGTGGTATCACAAACTGTGGAAGGAATAAACTTTCTGATGAAGAAAAATAAAATTGATGTGTCTTACGGACACGGAAGTTTTGTGGATGCAAATAC
>JANLUX010000110.1:0-49956 GCA_031363705.1 Bacteroidota bacterium | reverse complement strand
AATCGGAGCACCGGTGTAAGTTTTATCCAATGATTGTCCTGATGTAAAAGAGCTGCCAATTGCTTCACCCCAGCTCCCGTTTAAAGAACCTCTCAATACGTGACGGTGAGTATATGCCGGAATACTTACTGTTCCATCTTTTTGAGGTTTAACAATGCTATCCTCTGTATATATCACACTTAGAGATAAAGAAGATGAAATATTTTTTAAAAAATCATTGGTAACGGTGCAGGTGATTGTTCTGGTTGCAGCATTGTATGAATTAACCATATCAAGTTTTGCAGATGGCTTTGCGCTGATTAAAGTTGCAATGTTTGATCCCCATGAGCTCCATGGAATCGGATAATTTCCCTGACTGTTTTTTTTACGTTGAATAACGCCTGTAGGAAAAGATTGTCCCGTTGGTAAAAAAGCGCCTAACAGATCATTACCAACCGCTGTTCGAAAATCATAACTGAACATCCCGCTTTGTGTTTGGGCATAATAGCCTGCATGAATGGAGATAACCACTAATTGTTTTCCATAGGTATTTAATAATGTTTGTGCTTCGTCATGAGCTGCGGGGCAGTTAGGACATGTATGTCCTGTATAATCTTCAAGCAAAATTCGCTGTGGTTCACTTGATGTATCAACAACACCGTTGTTTACTGTTTCACTAAAGGGTGAATCTATCTTATCGCAGCTTTGCAATAGCATATAGAGAGGTAAGGTATAAACCAATAATTTTTTAATGTGCATCATATATCAAAGTTAATAATAATTGGAAACACGAAAATCAAAATCTGCTAGTGATGCTTATGCTCCATCCGTTGGAAGCGGGCACAAACCTGCATACTCCACCCACACATAAAAGTCCTGCACGTTGCCTTACATAACCTAAGCTTATGCGCGTAGCATTTTTAGTGTAAGCCATTGAAGCATTATAGTAATGAAGTCGCAGGTCTTTATTATCATTCCTGTAATTATATTCATCAAACACTGTAAACGACCAATTAGGAGAAATACTATATTCAAGCAAAACCATAGCCCAGTTTTTCCGTTCCTGTTTAGTATAAAGATGCTGCACTTCTGCGTGAATGCTATGATTGCTATTAAATTTATAAGTAAAATCAATGATACCAATATTTGCATGAACAATATCAAAACCTATTTCTCCTTCCACCACGTTCTTATTATAAACTTGGTAGATATAACTCGCAATAAGCTTCAGCTTTTTGCTCAGCTTCTTAGTAAGCTCCACATTTATATCCTGGTAATAAATATCATCACCAATTTTAAAAAAATCGCTTTTATATCCCAGTGTATCATTGCTCGCTGAATCACGTTCAATATTATTTACTGCCGAGGCACCAATGCTAAGCTTTGTTCCGTACTTACCACCTAATGGAGTTTTTGCAGCAAAGTTGTAAAAGGTTTCTCCTGCTACTCCCATCTCACCATTGGGTTGTGTGGAGTAAGGATAGAGTGTACTCAAACGATAGCTGTATTGCTTGCTGATGGCAGGGAGATAATTTATCATTAAGCTGTTTAGAGTTGCATTACGGTCAGAGCGGAAACCCATGTTATCAATTCTTTTTCCTGTAATAGTTGTACCAAAGCCTCTTGTTGAATAGGACAGGTTAAGATATAATGCCTCTCCGTTTTTATAAATAAAACTATTTACCACAGATGGGTCATTTATTTTATAAGCGTACTCTGTGTTCATACTGAACTTACCGGCATTCAAATTAAAACGTGCGGCATAGGCTCCTACGTTTTGCGGCAGGTTGCGAATGGGATCATTATCTTTCTGATACTTACTCACAAAGCTCCCTCCTATTCCAAGTCTCACCTTTGCATCTTTTATTGTTGTAACCAAATCATTCAATTGCATATCAGCATCAACTCCACGCACTATTCCTTCACCCAGAGTAAAAAAATCGCGCTGTCTTCCAACAATTCCTTTTAAATAAATTCCATTCATGGGTTTAAAACCCACACGTATTCCATCCACTGAGTTATCAATCCCAATGGCTCGTTCTTCATAGCTGCGAAAAATTAAACCATTGCCAAACTGTTCATAAAAATTTCCTACTGTTACATCAATCTGGTCAACCGAATACTGTGCATAACGATAAGTAATTCCGCTTCCGCGATAACGTTCATCAAATCCTAACAAAGGACCTAAATAAGATTCATAGCGCAACCCTGCTTTAAAATTGCCATTCACATAATTCAAATTAAGAAATGCATTATTCAAAAATTTCTCCGGCACCTCAGGGGCTTCGATGGATGAGTCCGCTTTATAGATTTGCCCGTTTATTTCAAAGTTGCCTGATATGTTTGAGAGCACCGGAATTTGTGCCTGAGAAAATTTAACACAAAATACAAGTGCAATAAACGTTATAATAGTGAGATGTTGCTTCATGTGTGGAAACAGATTTTGAATGAGAGGGCTGACAAAAATAAACAGGCAGCTTTAATTACTCTCCCCTTTTGAAAATAAATTGAGCGTAGAAGGATTCTTATTGACGTCTTCGAGCTCTTTTAGAGTGTCTCCGTGTTCTTTTTGGGTTTCTTCGAGTTCGTTTTATTTTTCTTCGAGTTCATTTCGGGTGTCTTCGAGTTCGTTTTCTCTGAGAGCGTTCACAAAACTGAGTCAAAGGGAATAAATACCTTTAGACACCATGAGAAGAAAGAAAGAGAACGCGATTGAAGAAATCAAAACAGACGCTGAAGTTTCAGAATACGCGAAACAGCGCATAGTAAGTTTAACAAATAATTCAGCAAGCTTTCCGGGGCTAACACCCACCGCGGCTGACTTGACTACATTATGGTCTGATTATAATGAGGCACTGGGACAGGTAGGTTCAGAAGGTACTAAATCAGCTACTACTATTAAGAACCAAAAGCGCTTATTATTAGAGAATGGATTGTCAACATGTGCACAAAACTGCAGTGAAATAGCAGGTTCAAATGTTGCGCTTTATCAGCTTTCAGGTTTTGGTATGAAGAATAAGGGTGTGCCTGTAACACATTTCTCTGCTCCTGAAAACCTCAGCTTCAGGCAAGGTCCAATGGATGGCAGTGTGTTTGCTACTTTTAAAGGGATTAAAAATGCTGCAAGCTACGAAGTGATGGTGGGTACCACCAACGATCCTTCTACCTGGACTAAGACTACAGTGAACCGCAGCTCTCGCATGTTGATTACTGACCTTACTCCTTTAACACAGTATTATGGTTGCTGCCGCGCAGTGGGTGCACGTAAAATAAAAGGCGAGTGGTGCGAAATGGTTGCTTTTAAAGTGATGTAAAAATTTTAATTGTTTAACGCAAAGAGGGCTGGCGAATTTTGCCAGCCCTCTTTTTTTTCAATGCTGTAATTACCAGGAGCATAGATTGCTTATATTTTATTTCTCTCACCAGCCTTAGTTATAATAATTAGAGCTTAAATACGCATGAGGATTGATGCGTGCAATTTGCTCTATCCTCACAGGTCCCAGTGTTTCCATTGCATTGGCAAGCAAATCCTTTTCCGACTTTTCCTGCTCGGTCATATAATAATCAGTACCGAATAGAACACGGAGTTTCTTTTCAGGTGATGCCTGGTCGTACCATTTCAGTATTGCATTCAGTGAGTCAGGGTTATAAAGCGTGTAAGAGATATCAGTATAAATATTTTTATACTCAGGGTTTTGAATCAGCTCTTGTATGAGGGTAAACCAGTTAGGTCCGAGGTATTCAGGATAATCAGCAGGTGTTTTAAAAATAACTTCGTTTGATCCGCCAAAATGTGCAAAGCATAATTTAAGGTCAGGATATTTATCAAGCACCGGCAGGTAATGTTCAGGATGTGTGAAAAGATTGCACCACACAAAATTCTTTTTATGAATGCCTTTATCGGCTAACACTTTTCCGATACGGTCATAAATAGGATGCATAAATTTTGGATTGTTGTTGAGCGACAGTGGCTGTGCAACCACAGCGCTGCGGTCAATGGTATCAATAAAAAAAGAACCACTTCGGGTGCAATGGGTCATGATGGGGATATTTTCTTGTTCAGCCCACGCATACACTTCATCAAGGCGGGGATCAAAAGGAAAAAACCCTTTGGCAGGATACATCTTTATCCCACAGAAAAATTTATCATCATTGATGTAACGCTGCACCCATGTTAATAATTCTCTTCCACCCAGATGTCGGGGATCTATAGAAATAAAAGGAAATATATTATCAGGATATTCTTTCTTTAATTCTTTCATTTCAGTAAGCTGCGAATTGATGGAAGCATGATTGCTTGCAAAATGCCCCATGTGATCCATGTTTAATGTGAGCGCCACCACGCGCGGGTTTTGAATGTTTTTATAATTATCAAGCAGGCTCCGGAAAATATCACGCTGCGAAGCTGATGACCCCACGGTGATAAAACTTAGATAACGTTCAAAGGCTTTCCGCTTGTTTTTATCAAATAGGGTGGCCACTTTAATTAATCCTACCATAAAAGCACGCGTCATTTTTTTATCCAGAAATGCTTTGATGGTATTGGCGAAGGGATCAAGCACCTTCGGCAATACCATTCGCAGATAATAATCCGGTGCACAGCTGGAGTTGAAGATGTGAGCATGACAATTTACAAAAGGTAGCATAGTTTTAATATTTAACGTGAGTTATGTATTTATTCGATAGCTAATAAGGTTTCTATTTCCATTATAATTTTTCTACTAAGGTTTTTTAATTCGATAATAAGATTTTAAACTTAGTAGAAAGACCATTGCATCGTAACATCACCTTATTACCTGATTTTTATTCTATATCATTAAAACTTCTTTTCTTTTAAATTCATAACTCACGATATTTATTTTTCAGGAGTTACAACAACAGGATTGGGAGCATTACCGGTATTGTTTGATGAAGGTGCTGGCTTAACACCGCTTCTTCTGAAGTTCACAAACTTCACCAGCAGATCGAACCAGAAAGGCGCACCGAAGCTGAGTGCAAAGGCGGTGATAAGAATTCCAACAAGCCATGTTAAGAAGTTGGGAATGGTGAGATGTGCCCGGTGCTCAAAATAATTCTGAACACGGTAATGAGAAATATTTTGATGCGTTGGCGCTCCCGGTTCAGCTTTTATGGCATCATTACCCATAAGTGTTTTTTTCACCTTTTGTTTCCAGCTTAAAGGCGGAGCTTCGGTTTGCCAGCCAATGGGCAATCCGTAATCCGCCAGTTTGTTTATCACTATCATCTGCCGGTCAATCTGCGAACGTGTTAACGAATCACTAAGCTTTTTATATAATTTATATTTATTCCAATAGGCTAATTGTTTGGTAGTATCTTCAGCAACACTATCCGTATTAAAAGCAGCTATTAAAGAATCCATTGCGTGCTGTATTTTTAAGTCAGGTATTGAATCTGATTGTCCAGCATAAATATCAGCCGTCTTTTCTGCCAATGCCACTGTCTGCGCTCTCAGTGCAGGATCCATCAGCAACACACGTGTCACATGAATGGTATCCACATTAAGTCCGATTGCAACTATAAAACCAAATATCAAAAGCTTATGCCGCTGCTTCACTTTATACCATCCTGTTGCACGATCCATGTGCTCGTTAAACCAGGTTGCTAATTCTCTTTGTAATTGTAAACGCTGCTGCTCTTTTGATCCTGCTGTTTTTGAGCGTTCAATTAAATGGGTGAAGAGCCGCTTGGTATCACTGTACGACATTTTTTTTACTGCAAGTTCAAATCGGGTAAATAAATCAGAGTCCCTTACTCCTTCTATTAATTTCTGCGAACCATCAATGGGATTAACCACTATTTTATCTTCTATGGATAATTCACCTACCGTTTCTATAAGTCCCTGGGCAAACAAATCAGCCGACATATACTGGGGGAGGCTTGTTTTATCTTTTCGATAACGTTCCATAATCGGGTGCCGGTAAAGCAGGTAGCCGAAGTTGTGATTGGCAGGATCGTTCATCATCTTAAAAATCACTTCCTGCAAAAACTTACCCCGTGAATTAAGCCGTTGATTTAACCACTCAGTAAGTATGCTCACCAGTATGCTCAGCAAAGCAAACATTAATATTAATGAGATCAGCGTGTCGAGGTAGGGATTGTTAAGCATATAGAAGTTAAAGAGTTTGTCAAATGTATATTTTAATTTGGATTGGGAGATTGGTAACTTAACATTGGTTGGCACGCACTTTCAAACCTATCTTTCATAAATCCTATATTCGCCTGCCAAATTGACCTCTTAGGCTGCGATGGCAATGTTTTTGGGTGCGCCTCAGGAGGGAAATTTCCATAATATTACAGAACAAGAAACATGAAAAAAGAACCAGTTATTGAATCTAACGAAGAACAGGTAAGCTCGCAGGCTGAAGATACCACTGCACAACATCATGAAGGAATTGCGCCTCCTGCTGAGAATGATCCAATAGAAAAATTACAGGAAGAAGTTACAGAGCAGAAAAATAATTACCTGCGCCTGTATGCTGAATTTGAGAATTACAAAAAACGCACAGTTAAAGAGCGGATAGAATTATTCAAGAATGCCGGAGCTGAAATTATTGGTGATTTATTACCGGTGCTCGATGATTTTGAACGCGCGCTGAAAGCAACGGAAGGACTGGAAGAAAAACATCCTGTGCGTGAAGGCATGATGTTGATTTATAATAAACTCAAAACATTGCTTGAGCAAAAAGGGTTGAAGCCGATGGAAAGTGGCGGCACTGATTTCGACACTGACTTGCACGATGCCATTACAAGCATTGATGCCGGTAAACAAATGAAAGGCAAAGTGGTGGAAGAAGTAGAAAAAGGATATTATTTAAACGATAAAGTTATACGTCACTCCAAGGTGATTGTAGGAAGCTGATTTGATGATTTGTAATTGGATGATTCACGCATTAATTGTCATCATCAAATTATCAAATTATCAAATTATCAAATCAAATTCATGAAAAGAGATTATTACGAAGTATTAGGTGTTACCCGTGGTGCACAGGAAGCGGAGATAAAAAAAGCTTACCGGCAGATGGCGCTTAAATATCATCCGGATAAAAATCCGGGTGATAAAGAATCAGAGGAAAAATTTAAAGAAGCTGCTGAAGCTTACGAAATACTTGGCTCAGCTGAAAAACGTCAGCGTTACGACCAGTTTGGTCATGCCGGTGTAAATGGTGCAGGCAGTGGCGGTCATCATATGAACATGGATGATATCTTCAGCCAGTTCGGTGATATTTTCGGAGGGCACAATCCGTTTGAAAGTTTTTTTGGAGGCGGACAAAGCAGCGGTGGACGAAGAACTGTTAACCGCGGAAGCAACCTTCGCATCAAAGTAAAGCTTACGCTGGAAGAAATTGCAACAGGTGTTGAGAAGAAAGTAAGAGTTACCAAAGCTGTACCCTGTCAAACTTGTGAGGGTACAGGTGCAGAAGGCAAAAACAGCATGAGCACCTGTAATACCTGTAAAGGTTCAGGTCATGTAAGAAGAGTTACCAATACTATTTTAGGACAGATGCAAACTACTTCTACCTGTCCAACATGTCATGGAGAAGGGCAGGTGATTACAAATAAATGCAAGAAGTGTCACGGCACAGGAACTCAACATGGGGAAGAAGTAATTAATATTAATCTTCCTGCCGGAGTAGCTGAAGGAATGCAGTTAACCATGACCGGCAAAGGCAATGCCGCAGAGCGTGGTGGTATTCCGGGTGATTTATTGGTGGTGATTGAAGAGCTTCCGCATGAATACCTGCAACGTGATGGCGATCATTTGTTATTTGAATTATACATCAGCACCCCTGATGCAGCTTTGGGAACAAGTGTTGAAATTCCAACATTGGAAGGCAAAGCAAAAATCAAAATAGAGCCCGGCACGCAACCCGGCAAAGTATTGCGCTTAAAAGGAAAAGGTATTCCACGCCTTAACAGTTATCAGCGCGGTGATTTATTAGTAAACATAACAGTGTGGACACCGCAACATCTTTCAGCTGACGAAAAACGCATCATGGAAAAACTACGTGACTCTGAAAACTTCAAACCCAAACCAGGCAAAGGGGATAAAAGTTTCTTTGACAGAATGAAAGAGTATTTTAATTGAATCTATTAACGTCATTGCGAGGAACGAAGCAATCTATCGCTATGAAACAGATTGCTTCGTTCCTCGCAATGACGACTTAATAACCTTTACTTTTTAATTCAACCTGCGTACTTATTTTTACACAATCTTTTTTTTATGAATATCATCTCCATTCAAAACGTTACCAAGAACTATGCTGCGCATCGCGCATTGGATGATGTTAGTCTTAATGTACCCAAAGGGAGTGTATTTGGTTTGTTGGGTCCTAATGGTGCAGGCAAAACATCGTTGATACGTATCATTAATCAAATAACCGCGCCTGATAAAGGCAGAATTCTTTTCAATGATAAAGATTTGCAGCAGGATCATATCCGTTATATCGGCTATTTGCCTGAAGAGCGCGGACTTTACAAAAAGATGGAAGTGGGGGAGCAGGCAATTTATCTTGCACAGCTAAAAGGCATGACACGTCATGAAGCAGTAACACGTTTGCGCATCTGGTTTGAGAAATTTGAGATCAAAGCATGGTGGAGAAAAAAGGTGGAAGAGCTGAGCAAAGGCATGCAACAGAAAGTGCAGTTTATTGTAACTGTAATTCATGAACCAGAATTACTTATTCTTGATGAACCCTTCAGCGGCTTCGACCCTGTGAATGCAAATCTTGTAAAGGATGAATTGCTTGCTTTGCGCGATAAGGGAACTTCCATCATTCTCTCCACTCATCGCATGGAATCAGTGGAAGAATTATGCAGTCATATTGCTTTAATCCATCAATCAAAGAAAATATTAGATGGATCAGTAAAGGAAATCCGTAAAACTTATAAGAGCAATATTTACGAAGTTGAATATGCAGGTAATTCTATTGCACTTGCCAACTCTTTGTGGAATGGCAATCAATTGCTTGAAAATACCAATGAAGGAGATCACATGCGTGCGAGGATAAAATTGGAAAATGATCATCAGACCAATGAATTGCTTTCATCATTATTACCCAATGTGCAAGTGCTTTCTTTCAAAGAAATAATACCCAGCATGAACGATATTTTTATAAAGGAGGTGATGGGATGAATAAGATAGCACTCATCATCAGGCGCGAATACATCACACGCGTTAGAAAAAAATCTTTCATCATCATGACTTTTGTCGGACCGCTTTTAATGGGTGCTGTTTTTATAAGTATGTTTCTTTTAAACAAAGTTGACAGCGAGAAAAAAACAATTGCCGTGGTGGATGAAACCAACATGTTTACCAATAAATTTAAAAACAGTGAACGCCTGGCATTTGTTTTTGTTAAAACTTCTGTTGACAGCCTACGAAGAAACAGCAATAAGCTCGGTTACTTTGGTGTGCTGCACATACCCGCTGCTAGCAATTTACCTGCGTTAGAAAAAGCAGTTACACTTTATTCTGAATCACAACCGGGCTTTGATGTAGTGAGCAGGATTAAATTCACCCTTGAAAAAGAAATCAATACATCCAAATACATCGAAGCAGGTATTGACGAAGCGAAATTAAATAAGATAAAAACGGATGTTGAAATCAAAACACGCGATCTTAAAAACAAAGAGACCAGCACTCCTCTTACTTCAGGTTTAGGATTTGCGGGAGGATTGCTCATTTACGTTTTTATATTTATATATGGAGCAATGGTGATGCGCGGAGTGTTAGAAGAAAAAACGAGCCGTATAGTTGAAGTAATTATATCATCAGTTAAACCATTTCAGTTAATGGTAGGAAAAATCATTGGAGTAGCATTTGTGGGGCTTACACAGTTTTTATTGTGGGTAGTACTCACCATGGCTATTTATGCAGGTGTGATGAATGTAATGTTTAAAGGACAAACGGATAAAGAGAAAATAGAAAGCATGATGAAATCCCAACCTGGAATACAGGCAAATGCTGCAATGATGGAGCAAATGCAAAGTGATGAGCCAAATACCGCAGACAAAATTAATCAGGTAATGGATTCGATAAATATTCCATTGATCATTGGCATGTTTATATTTTATTTTTTAGGAGGATATCTTTTATACAGTGCGTTATTTGCGGCTATCGGTGCTGCCTCAGATTCTGAAACCGACACACAGCAATTTATGTTTCCGGTTACTATACCACTCATCCTTGCTTATGTGGCTGCAGTGAATGTAATTAATAACCCGCAAGGCAATGTCGCTTTTTGGTTCAGTGTGATACCGTTTACTTCTCCTATTGTAATGATGGTGAGGATTCCTTTTGGTGTTCCCTGGGAACATGTTGCATTATCAATGTTGTTATTGATAGCAGGTTTTATTTTCACAACCTGGGTTGCAGCACGTATTTATCGGGTTGGAATTTTGATGTATGGCAAAAAGGTAAGTTACCGCGAAGTCTGGAAATGGCTTGTTTATAAAGGATAGATTTAGTTTGCAGTTTACAGTTTACAGTATACAGTAAACTGCAAACCGGAAACTACGTTTCTTTCACTCCACGTTTATAAATTACCAATCCATTCAAAAAATTTCTCAGCACCTGGTCACCACATGGTTTGAAGTTGGGATGATCTTCACTTCTGAAAAAAGCGCTGAGTTCAGTTTTAGAAATATTGAAATCAACTAATTTTAAGATGTGAATGATATCGTCATCGCGAAGTTGTAATGCTACGCGGAGTTTTTTCATGATGTCGTTGTTGCTCATTGAAATAATTTATGGTTTAAAGTTCGTCTTTTTTTATTCCTGATTTATATTGTTCTGCAATCTTTACCGCTTCCATCGCCTCTTTCACATCATGCACTCTTAAAATATTAGCTCCGTTCATTAATGCTATTGTATTAACAACAGTAGTTCCGTTTAAAGCATTTTCGGCTTTGGTATTGATTACTTTATTAATCATTGCTTTACGCGATACACCAACCAATAACGGACAATCAAAAATCTCAAAGCTGCGAAGTGAAGCAAGCAATCCATAATTATGTTCTATCGTTTTTCCAAAACCAAAACCAGGATCAATAATTACATCTTTAACACCCAGATGGCGAAGTTGTTCCAATTGTTTTACAAAAAAACGGATAATGTCAAGCGTTACGTTTTTATAAACAGGATTGTGCTGCATTGTTTGAGGGGTTCCCTGCATGTGCATCATAATATAAGGTACCTGCAATCGGGCAATGGTCTTAAACATATTTACATCAAATGTGCCTGCCGAAATATCATTAATAATTGCAGCTCCGTTTTCAATTGACATTTCTGCAACTTTCGAACGGTAAGTATCTACAGATAAAATTGCAGAAGGAAAATTTTGGTGAATCAATTTAACAGCAGGAATCAAACGTTGAATCTCTTCTTCTTCACTTATTTCATTAGCTCCCGGTCGTGTAGAAACAGCACCAATGTCAATTATGGATGCCCCTTCTTCAAGCATCTCTTCCACATGTTTCAGCATGTTGGTTTCCTCATTAAATTTGCCTCCGTCAAAAAAAGAATCAGGAGTAACATTTAATATACCCATCACTAAAGGTGAAGAAATGTTAAGTAGTTGACCGCAGCAATTTAAACTATAATTAAGGCTCATAAAAAGTTCATAGCATTAATAGGATATTCGCGACTAAGTTAATTAAGGTAATTGATTGATGAGGTAAGCATGTAATTAAAGAGCAATCTATAAAAATAAAATTTATGAAAGTAATCACAAACATTTGCAGAATTTTGGTTGGTGTGCTGTTTATTATCTCAGGATTAATAAAGGCAAATGATGCGCTTGGATTTTCCTATAAGCTGGATGAATATTTCACCGTTTTCAATACTCCATGGTTTTCAAATATCTCGTTGCCACTTGCAATGGGCATAAGTATTCTTGAAGTTGCATTGGGTTTTGCATTGCTAGTTGGTTACAGAATGGTGCTTGTTAGCTGGTTGCTTTTGCTGATGATTGTGTTTTTTGGTTTCCTAACTTTTTACTCTGCATATTTTGATGTGGTGAAAGATTGCGGATGCTTTGGTGATGCATTGCACTTAAAACCGTGGCAATCGTTTGGTAAGGATATGGCATTGCTGGTGCTCATCCTTCCCATTTTCGCTCAGCGGAAAAATATAGGTCCGCTTTTTTCTGAGCGTGTAACAAATCTGCTGACCTATACTGCAACAATTCTAACAGCAGTATTCACCTGGTATTGTTATCAGCATTTGCCGGTAAAAGATTTTCGTCCTTATGCAATCGGAAAGAATATTAATGAAGGAATGAAATTGCCTCCTGGCGCTGTAACTGACAGTGTGGTGATGGTATTTATTTATGAGAAAAATGGAAAACAGGAGGAGCTGAGCGCAGATCAACTTGGTAAAATAGATTCAACCTATAAATTTATTGATCGAAAGGATAAAAAAATCCGTGAAGGAGATGTTCCACCTATCCATGATTTCGCTATTAAGGATGAAAGCGATAATGATTACACGCAGGATTTTCTTAACCGTGATGATTATGTTTTTATGTTAGTAGCTTATGATATGAATAAGGCCAATAAAAAAGTACAACCACGCATTAATGATTTTGTTGCTTTGTGCCAGCAACATGACATAGAATTTTTTGGTTTGACTTCAACGCCTGCTCCTGAAACTGATAAGTTCCGCCACGAATTTCAAAGTGTGTTTCCTTATTATTATTGTGATGCTACTACTTTGAAAACGATTATTCGATCCAATCCGGGTTTGGTATTGCTGAAGAAAGGAACCGTGATTGACATGTGGCATTATAATGATCTGCCAAGTTTTGATGAGGTGAATAAGAAATTTCTGAAGAAATAAATTTTTCTGATTTCTTAAAAGTAGCTTAACTATTGAAAGTTATTTTGACTGCTGGTTGTAATCGTAATTCATCATCCAGTTAATGCCGAACTTGTCAGTGAGCATACCGAAGTAGGCACCCCAAAAAGTTTTATTCATCGGCATGGTTACATTGCCTCCACTTGAAAGTGCGTTAAATATTTTATTTGCTTCTTCTTCGCTATCAGCATTGATAGAAATCGAAATATTGTTTCCGATTACAGTGGCGTGTCCCCATTGAGCGGAGCTATCGCTGCCCATTAAAATTGTTTCTTTACCGATAGGTAATGATACATGCATGATTTTTTCTCCATCAGCTTCAGAGATCTGTTGCCCTTCGCTGGGTGGCATATCTTTAAATTTGCCTATGTAAGGAAATTCACCGCCAAATACGGATTTGTAAAAATTAAATGCTTCTTCGCAGTTACCATTGAATGTGAGATAAGGATTGATTGTTGCCATTGTTTTTTTGATTTTGGTTATTTGTTTTAATGTTAATTTTTATTCTGTTAAATTTATTTTATAAGAAAACCCATGAGCTTTTAATTCATGGGTTTTCTTTTTTATTGATAAACAGAATTTATTTCACTGCTTCCTGCATACGATCAAGCACGCTCATTACTTCTTTAACAGAGACTGCAGAATCATCAAGCAATTTTTTTTCATCAGCGTTAAGCTTTAATTCTATGATTTGTTCAATACCGTTTTTGCCAAGCTTAACAGGAACTCCCAGATAAATATCTTTTAATCCATACTCACCTTGAAGCCAGGCACAGCAGGGGAAAATGCGTTTCTGATCACGAACGATTGCTTCCACCATTTGAGCTGCAGCCGCACCCGGAGCATACCATGCTGAAGTTCCCATCAGGTTTACCAATTCTCCACCGCCTACTTTAGTACGCTGAACTATTGCTGATAATTTATCTGAAGGTATTAGTTCGGTTACAGGTATTCCTGCAACAGTTGTGTAACGTGGAAGCGGAACCATGGTGTCTCCATGACCACCCATGAGCACTGCCTGTATATCTTTTGGAGAAGTATTTAACGCTTCTGCTAAAAAGGCACGGTAGCGTGCAGTATCTAAAATACCTGCCATTCCAAACACTTTGCTGGAATCAAAACCGGAAGTGAGATATGCGCAGTAAGTCATTACATCCAACGGGTTGCTTACTACGATGATGATGGTGTCAGGCGAATATTTTACGATGTTTTCAGTAACGGATTTTACGATGCCGGCATTGGTGGCAATTAAATCATCACGACTCATACCGGGTTTGCGCGGAAGTCCGGAGGTGATTACTACTACATCAGAATTAGCTGTGGCTGAATAATCATTGGTGGAACCGATGATGCGTGTATCATATAAATTGATGGGAGCAGTTTGCCACATATCAAGCGACTTACCTTCGGCTATTCCTTCTTTTATATCAAGCAACACTACTTCATTACAAAGTTCTTTGTGAGCAATAACATTGGCACAGGTTGATCCTACATTGCCTGCTCCTACAACAGTTACTTTCATTGTTTTTGGTTTTTTTTGTTTTGTTTGAGGGTGCTAATTTAATGCAGAAAGCAAATGGTTAATGGATTTTAATTTATAAATTATGGATTTCAGATAGGGGATAACGGGTTTTAGTTTATCGGTTTTAGATTAGAGATTGCTGTTAATGGATATTAGATGGTCGGGAAAGGATGGAAGATTTAGGATAATGGATTGAGGATTAACGGTTATGGATTTCGGTTTGGCTTGTGTGGTTTTACCCTTGGCGGGAATGGATTTCCGATTGGAGGGAATGTACTTAGCAGATTGATTGTGAATAGGTTGAATGTCTTGTTGGTTTTTTTTATCAAAGCCAAACCTCTCGGTTATAGATGCCCGGAAAATTGTGTGTGAATTTAATCCGGGCAACGGGAGACCTGACGGTTGAGGATTGGAAAGATGCTGAAACAAGTTCGACCATGTGTAACAAAGTCAACGGAAGCAAAAGAATATTAATTGAAAATAATAGATATAGCACAATCTTTTTCATTTAGGGGGATTAACGAGGAGTTGTAGAATGCTACATTAATAAATGGTAATTGTATCTCCATAGAATAATGAATTTAATACATGAATTTTAATGATTGAATGTCCGGGTATGTGGGGTGCCTGATAATAGAAGTATTGATATTGCACATCAAGATTTGTTTGGCAATTGCAAGAATCAATTTTCGTTTTCAATGAAATTGTTGTTGTGCTGTCAACTGTGTTTGAAGAGAAGGAAGAAAATTGTTGACATTGCTTTTGATTGTTATAAACTACAGTAATTGTAATAATTGAATCTGTCTTCGCAGAATCCGGAGCAAATATATATCGCGGTGGAGCTTCCTCTGTATAAGGGCAATTAGTAAGATTACAATTATCTTTCTTACAACCAACAAATAGAAGTATAAAAACTAAAAACCATAAAGATTTTATTAGAATATTGTTCATCGCTTTTTAGGATAGTTCGTATGCTTTCGCAGGTCACTACAAATATAATGGGTTAATGAGAAGTAAATAGAGTGTGCTATCATGTAAAGGTGTTGAAAGCTGCCGAAACAAGTTCGGCATGACGATACACGGGAATTAATTTTTTGTGAAAGAACTTTACGAACGATAGGCTTTTAAGAAAGAAAGGAAAATATATTTAATAAGGTCTATTAGTAAATCATTGATAAAAATAAAACCCGATAAGAAGGGTTTCTTAACGGGTTTGGAAATGTTATATCCTTACTGTGTATGCTGCATTTAATTACACATCCACTTTAGCGTACTTGCTGTTTTTCTCAATAAAATCTCTGCGAGGAGGCACATCATCACCCATGAGCATGGCAAAAATACGATCGGCCTCTGCTGCACTGTCAATGGTTACTTGTCTTAATGTACGTTTATCAGGATTCATGGTGGTTTGCCAGAGTTGCTCTGCATTCATCTCACCCAAACCTTTATAACGCTGTATGGTTACCGAACTTTCTTTTTCTCCGGCTAATTCTTTTACGGCTGCTTTGCGTCCTTCATCATCCCAGCAGTAACGTTCTTCTTTACCTTTTTTCACTAGGTAGAGTGGAGGGGTGGCAATGTAAATGTATCCCTGCTCAATCAACTCTTTCATGTGACGGAAAAAGAATGTAAGAATCAAGGTAGTAATGTGACTCCCGTCAACATCAGCATCGGTCATGATTACAATTTTATGGTAACGAAGCTTTTCAATGTTCAAAGCGCGTTCGTCTTCAGAAGTTCCTTTGCTCACGCCCATAGCGGTGAACATGTTGCGGATTTCTTCGTTATCAAAAATCTTGTGCTCCATTGCTTTTTCCACATTAAGAATTTTACCTCTTAACGGAAGTATAGCCTGGAATGCACGGTTACGCCCTTGCTTTGCAGTGCCACCCGCAGAGTCACCCTCAACGAGATATAACTCACATGCTTCAGGATCTTTATCAGAACAATCACTTAGTTTACCAGGTAAACCCGATCCTGAAAATGCACCTTTACGTTGAACCAACTCACGTGCTTTACGTGCTGCATGACGGGCAGTGGCAGCAAGTATAACTTTGTTTACAATATTTTTTGCTTCGCGCGGATGTTCTTCCAGATAGTTAGCCAGCATCTCACTCACAGCCTGGTCAACAGCACCCATCACTTCATTGTTGCCAAGCTTGGTTTTTGTCTGACCTTCAAACTGAGGCTCCTGCACTTTAACAGAAATTACGGCAGTTAATCCCTCACGGAAATCATCACCGCTGATTTCAAATTTAAGTTTATCTAAAAATTTTTGTTTGTCAGCATAACTTTTTAAGGTACGGGTTAAGGCTCTGCGAAAGCCGGCAAGATGGGTACCTCCTTCATGGGTATTGATGTTGTTTACATACGAATGCACATTTTCATTAAAAGAAGTATTGTAATGCATGGCAACTTCAACAGGAATTCCGTTGCGTTCGCCTTCCATGTAAATCACATCATCAATCAGTTTTTCGCGGGTATCATCTAAATACTCTACAAACTCAATCAAACCACGATCGCTGTAAAATCTTTGTGAATTAAGAGGTTTTCCCTCTGCATCCATTTCACGCAGATCGGTGAGAGTGATAGCAATACCTTTATTGAGATATGCTAATTCGCGCATGCGGGAAGATAATGTATCATAGTTATATTCATGAACTATGAAGATGGAAGAATCAGGTAAGAAGGTAACCTCAGTTCCGGTTTTGTGAGTGAGGCCAACTTCCTTAACAGCGTATAAGGGTTTGCCGATGTTGTATTCCTGAACGTATTCCTTTCCGTTTTTAAAAACATTTACTTTAAGATGAGACGAGAGTGCATTCACACAACTCACACCTACTCCGTGCAATCCTCCTGAAACTTTATAAGAATCTTTATCAAACTTTCCTCCTGCATGTAACACTGTCATTACCACCTCCAGTGCCGAACGTTTTTCCTTCTGATGCATGTCTACGGGAATACCTCGTCCGTCATCTTTTACCGTAATGCTGTTATCAGGATTAATGTCAACAGTGATGTTTTTACAATAGCCGGCAAGGGCTTCATCAATGGAGTTATCCACTACTTCATAAACGAGGTGATGAAGGCCTTTAAAACCTATGTCACCGATATACATGGCAGGACGTTTTCGCACTGCTTCAAGGCCTTCCAGCACCTGGATACTGTCAGCCAGGTAATCATTATTTTTTATTTCTTTTTCCAAAACTTCTTCGTTCATTATCAATTAGTTAAAGGGGGTGTGAAAACGTTAACAAATATACGCATTTAAGCGCTTCTTTCCACTGAAAAGCGGATGATTTGTTAACAAATGAACGATAATATTTTTATGTTTTTTTAATCTGAAAAAAGCTGAATTAATCCAAAAAAATGCTTATTAGATAATGCCTTTTTCTTTTAACAAAAATTCCATTTCCTGCTGCACTTCTTTTGCAGCTTTGGCGGCTGCCTTAGCAAAATCTTTTTCGTGTGAAGCGAAAATTATGTTGCGTGATGAATTAACCAGCAAGCCGCATTGGTTATTCATTCCATGCAAAGCAACTTCTTTTAAAATGCCACCCTGTGCACCAATACCGGGAACCAATAAAAAATGATCAGGAATTATTTTTCTTATCTGTTGTAATTGTTCCGCTTGTGTTGCACCTACAACATACATCATGTTATCAGCAGATCCCCAATGCATGCTTGTTTCAATTACACTTTCAAATAACGGTTTCCCCGATGAATCTTTACTCACTTGAAAATTGTTTGCACCCTTATTACTCGTCAATGCAAGCAAAATCACCCAATGATTTTTAAAATTCAAAAAAGGAGTAATGGAATCTTCTCCCATGTAAGGAGCAACGGTTACGGCATCAAAATTCATTTGCTCAAAAAATGCCCGTGCATACAATGCGGATGTATTGCCTATGTCTCCGCGCTTTGCATCAGCAATGGTAAAAATATTTTCAGGAATATACTGAAGCGTTTTTTCCAGGCTGATCCAGCCGCTTGCGCCAAGGCTTTCATAAAAAGCAAGATTGGGTTTGTAAGCAACACAATATTCTTTTGTTGCATCAATGATCTGCCTGTTGAATTCAAAAACAGGATCTTCTGCTTCCAATAAGTGTTTCGGAATTTTGGTGATATCAGTATCTAACCCTACACACAAAAACGAACGTTTCTTTTTTATTTGATCAAAAAGTTCAGCGCGTGTCATTTCATTCTATGTGTTTGTCATGCTCACGAAGGAAGCATCTCGTTGGACTGGAGAGATGCTTCCTTCGTCAGCATGACAATATGTTTTTATATTGCTACTCCTTCTTTCATCATCTCGGCATTTTCTGCCAGTTGCAAGGCGTCAATAAATTCCTGAATATCACCATTCATAAAAGCGGGAAGGTTATGCATGGATAATCCTATGCGATGATCCGTTACACGGCTTTGCGCATAATTATAAGTGCGGATTTTTGCTGAACGGTCACCAGTGCTAACCATTGTTTTGCGTTTGGATGCAATGGCATCAATGTGCTTTTTGTATTCTCTTTCATAGAGCTTGGTACGAAGCATATTCATTGCCAATGCCTTGTTACCGTGTTGCGAACGCTCCACCTGGCACACTACTACTATACCTGATGGCTTATGTGTTAATTGAACTTTGGTTTCTACTTTATTTACATTTTGTCCACCGGCTCCACCTGAACGTGAAGTTTGCATTTCAACATCAGCAGGATTTATCTCCACATCTACTTCATCAGCTTCAGGCAAAACTGCTACCGATGCTGCTGAAGTATGCACACGTCCCTGAGTTTCTGTTTCCGGTACACGTTGCACCCGATGAACACCTGATTCATATTTTAAAACTCCGTAAGCACCTTCCACGTTCACATTAAAAATAATTTCTTTATAACCCCCGGTATTGCCTTCGCTGAAATCAACCAGCTCCAGTTTCCATCCGCGGCTTTCACAATAACGTGTGTACATGCGGTATAAATCACCGGCAAAAATACTGGCTTCATCACCTCCTGTTCCGGCACGAATTTCAACGACTGCATAACGATCATCTTCAGGATCTTTTGGAACTAAAAGAAAACGGATATGTTCTTCTAATTTTTCTTTGCGAGCAGTGAGTTCTTCCATCTCCTCTTTCGCCATCTGTTTAAACTCTTCATCCTTTTCATTGTTCAGGACTTCTTTAGCGTGATCAAGATTGCTTATTACATTTTTATACTCATGATATGCATTTACGATTTCTTCAAGGTCACGGTAAGATTTATTAAGTTCTTTAAAACGTTTGCGGTCAGCAATAACTGCCGGATCGCCCAACTGTGTTCCTATCTGCTCATAACGCGCAGCCAATGATTCTAACTTATCAAGCATAAGCTTTTATTGAAAGCACAAAAGTAACGATATGAAGCGGCTTTACATTAAGCCATTGATGGCGTGTTGTTTAAAAAAAACGATTGCCTGCTGAAATAAATTCTATTTCATTTTTATAAAAAAGAACGAAAAAAAGATTGCAGAGAAGCAGGAAAACTTTTGCTAAAATTTTCTTACCGCTCTTACCTGCAACGATTTATCTACATTGCTTTCACTTGGTAAACCTACATTGAAGTTCATGAACCATGCATTGTTAAAATCAGTTTCTGATGAAGACCAATATTCACCACTACTAAAATTACCCAAACCTTTTGCTTTTAAATTTTTATAAATCAGCGACAACTCATCTATTGAAGGCAAAAACCAATCACTGAGACCATTTAATCGCAAATCATTGCAAATATTTGCAGCTATATCAGGCTGAGTGCTGGCTTTGGTTATTTTATCAGTATTGGCTTGTCCCTCACCAATTGCCTTGCCGTGGGCACCAATCTGCTTTTCAAAAAAACCCCATTTAGCTGATGGTTGATCACTGGGAGCAACTATTAAACCATGCTCACCTGTACCATCAATATAAAATATAATTCCTCCACCGTACTCCTCACCTATAAAATGTTTATTTGAATCGAAAAATTTCCATGCAGTTCCATTATAATACTGGGGTTTCTTCTCATCTGTATTATAAATCACCATTCCTTCGGCAGGATTGGTAATCTTGTCTCGCTGTTTGCTGGTCATTTTGGAGAGCATCAGCACATTTGATGATGCCGCATTATCCTTATTACCTTCTGTTTGAGTCTGAGCATTTACAACGGAAGATAATCCAAGCTGTGCAAATAAGAACAGAGCAATTGCGAAAATACGGGTGGAGTTAACCGATTTTGAAAACTTAATTAAGCGAAGTATATTCATGGAATAAATTAATTTTTATCTGGTACAAATGTAAATTATTATTTTAAAGTAGGGTGAAAAGGAGAATTCAATTCACCATTCAAAAACTCCTTTCTCACTTTCAATAGTAAGTTTTTTATCAGATGAGTCCTCCACTTTGCCTATAACTTTTGCATCCACATTAAAAGATTTCGAAATAGCAATAATTTGATTGGCGACAGCGGCATTCACATACAACTCCATGCGATGACCCATATTAAATACTTTATACATTTCTTTCCAGCTGGTTTGTGATTGCTCTTGTATTATTTTAAATAATGGAGGAATAGCAAACAGGTTGTTTTTTATCACGTGTAAGTGATCAATGAAATGTAAAATTTTTGTTTGACCGCCACCACTGCAATGAATGATGCCGTGAATTTGAGAACGGAATTTTTCAACCACTTGTTTAATAATGGGAGCATAAGTTCTTGTTGGGGATAACACTAATTTTCCGTAATCAGTTTCCGTTTTACCGTTTTCGGTTGGCAGTTCTGTTTTATCCGTGAGTTTCAGGTTTCCGGAATAGACAAGCGATGTATCAATTCCATTATCAAAAGTCTCGGGATATTTTTCTGCAAGATAATTGTGAAACACATCGTGACGTGCAGATGTTAAGCCGTTACTGCCCATTCCACTATTATATTCTTTTTCGTAAGTGGCTTGTCCATAAGAACACAAGCCAACAATTACATCACCTGCTTTTATATTGGCATTGTCAATCACATCTGCTCTTTTCATTCTGCAGGTAACAGTGCTGTCAACAATAATAGTTCTTACTAAATCTCCAACATCAGCAGTTTCTCCACCGGTGGTGTAAATATTTACTCCAAAGCTGCGAAGTTCATTTACTAATTCTTCAGTTCCGTTAATTATTGATGCAATCACCTCACCGGGTATGAGCCGTTTATTACGACCAATAGTTGAAGAGAGTAAAATATTATCAATAGCACCCACGCATAATAAATCATCCAGGTTCATTACCAGCGCATCCTGTGCAATGCCATTCCACACACTTATGTCACCTGTTTCTTTCCAGTAAGCATACGCAAGACTGCTTTTAGTTCCCGCTCCATCAGCATGCATCACGGTGCAAAAATCTTTATCACCACCGGCAAAATCAGGAATAATTTTACAAAATGCTTTAGGAAATAATCCTTTGTCAATATTGCGGATTGCGTTATGCACATCTTCTTTAGATGCAGAAACACCGCGTAGATTATAGCGTTCGGAATTAGTCATTCTATATCTTGTTTTATCCCTTCAAGGGTTTCAAACCCTTGAAGGGATTGTACGACTTTAAACACAAAGAGCATCCCGGTAAGGAATGCTCTTTGCATTTGTTAATCAAATATTATTATTGTTTGGGCACATAAGTGGTACCAGTAACTAAAAACTCCGTTCTACGATTGTATTGATGCGCTTTTTCCATCAGATCCTTGCTTCCCAACTTATCAATAAATTCTTTTGTAAGAACATCACCCGTTTTAAATGGAAGGTAATCATCGTTATTTTCAATTTCCTTCGGTTCAGTTTCACCACGTCCTTCAGATGCGAGTCGGTCAGCAGGAACTTTGTTCGCAATTAAATAATCCATAACCGCTTTAGCACGTCTCTTTGACAGGTCCATATTGTATTTATCGTCTGCGCGGTAATCAGTATGTGCAGACAATGTAATTGTGATTGTTGGATTCTCATTTAATGTTGTGATTAAACCATCCAATGCTTTCTTAGATTCAGGTCGAAGTGTAGCTTTGTCTAAGTCATAGAATATTTCAGGAACAGTAATTTTTTTTGTTGAATTCTTCAATGGGAAATCAAAATCTTTCTCAAATGACTGATCTGCCTCCAAACCTACTGTTGATAGTTCATGGAATTTAGTAAGGTATCCTGTAAAGGAAGCAGATAATTTATATTTCACATTTTCTTTCAAATCATAACGATATATTCCATCACTTCCAGTTTTAACGCTTAAAGAAGTTCCGTCACTGCCGAATAATTCAACCAATGCACCTTCTAAACTTTCTTTGGTATCTGTATCATAAACACGTCCAGCTACACTTAACACCAATGGCGGCATCAGGAAAGAGTAAATATCATCTGCCCCTTTTCCACCATCGCGATTTGATGAAAGATATCCTTTGTCCTTATCAGTAAAAAAGAGTGCAAAATCATCAGCTGATGAATTCATGGGTGATTTAAGGTTTAATGCTTCAGCAAATACGCCATTGTTATTATCTGAACTGAAGATATCAAGTCCGCCCATTCCAGGCTTTCCATTCGAAGAAAAATAAAGCTTGCCATTAGGAGCTATGTATGGAAATAATTCGTCACCATCAGTATTTACTCCGGTTCCTAAATTAGTTGCTGTGCCCCATGCAGATGATCCATCATCCCAGCGGCTCATCCAGATGTCCTTACCTCCGCTTCCGCCCGGCATATCACTTGCAAAATAAAGTGTCTTGCCATCAGCTGATAATGAAGGATGACCAGTAGTGTAGCTGTCAGAATTAACAGGCAATGATGAAGCATCACCCCATTTTCCATCCTTCATGCTGGTCACCATTATTTTACACTGAACATTTTTTATTTCTTTTGAAGATGGACAAGTGGTGTAATACATTGTTTTACCTGTAGCATCAAAAGTTACTGATCCATCGCTGTATTCAGAATTTACAGGACCAGGAAAATTAGTTGGTGTGCTCCATTTGCCATTGTTATCAGTGGAGGCACTGAATAAATCAAAATATTTTTCTCCATACCAATTATCATTCTTGGTTCCTTTGGATTCTTCACGCGATGAGGTAAACACAATTCCGTTTTTCATTTCAGGATTCACAGCAACAGCAAAATCATAGTATTTCGAATTCAGATCTGAAATATTTTCAACACGATGACGTGTTGGCTTATCTTTCCATGCCTGTGCCTGTGTGCTTGCCTGTATTCCTGCATCTGCTTTTGCATCCGCGGGCATCTTGGCTTTATAGGCATTATACTCAGCTATTGCTTCTGCATACTTACCGTTTCGTTTTAATGCATCTGCATGACGCAATAACACAATCGGATCTTTGTATTTGGCTTTAATTGCTTTGGCATAAAAATCTTCTGCCTCCACATTATTATTCATCATGCGGGCAGATTCGCCAGCCCGGAAGGCAGCCCATGATTTATACTCATTCTTTTTAAGCCTTGCATATGCCTTTTTATAAAGGTTGGATGCTGTGTAATACTGTGCAGTATTAAACGCTCTGTCAGCTTTTGGAGTTTTACTTTTTGGTGCTTTAGGTGTTTTAGCTGCAAACACCGTAACTGCTGCCATTGTAAAAACAAGCAGGAGGCGTAAAGATTTCTGAATCATAGTAGTGTGAATACGATTAGTAAATTTTTAATGAGTGGCAAAGGAAACAAATAATTACTAAAACAAAAAATCTGCGATTGTTTATAAAAACATTTGAATGATGATGAATGGAACTCCCGCAAGTGTTTATGTTGTTTATTGGTACTGTTAATTTGGTGCGAACATAAAAAACAAATTGCATATTAACATCGCAAACCCTACTTTTGCCCTCCTTTTCCTAAAATAAACATATCTTGAAAGAAGAATATTTTAAATGGCACAGCCCGATTACGGGAGTCAGCACTGAAATGGAAGTGTTCGGCCATGGCGGCAAACCTGTTATCATCTATCCTACTTCCATGGGAAGCTATCATCAGAATAAAGACTTCAAATTGATTGACAGCGTTGCATGGTTTATTGATAAGGGGCTGGTAAAAATTTATTGTCCTTCAAGTATTGATAATGAATCTTTTTATAATGATCTCATTCATCCCGCTTACCGGATAGCTAATCATATTCTCTATGATAAGATGATTTTGGAAGAAGTGGCTTATCGTGCAATGAATGAAACCGGGCAATCAAAAGTAGCAGTTGCCGGTTGCAGCTTTGGAGGCTATCACGCCATCAATTTTGCTTTTCGCCATCCTGAAGTGGTAAATTATGTTTTTAGTATGGGAGGAGCTTTTGATATTAAAAATCACCTTGATGGTTATTATGATGACAATGTATATTATAATAACCCTGTTGATTACCTTCCGGGATTAAACAATGAACATTTATACAAAATGGGCATCGTGTTAGGTGTGGGTGAACATGACTTCTGTCTTCCGCAAAATGTGCGACTGGCTGAAATAATGAATCAAAAAAATATTCCGTATTGGTTAGATGTTCGTCCTAACGCAGTGCACGATTGGCCCGTATGGCGCGAAATGCTGCCTACTTACTTTGGCAGGATGAACCTTAATTGATTAAAGGATTTAGGATTTTGGGATTTAGGATTTAAAAAGAGAGAGAACATATAGCAATTTAACAATAAAAAAATAAAGAAAATCAAAATGAAAAAAGTAGGAATTTTACATGGACAGGAGCGATCTTTTCCAGAAGCATTGGTTAAGCGCATCAATGAAAAAAATGAGAAAAATATTTTTGCTGAATCAGTAAAAATTGACAAGGTGATGCAGGCAGAGCCATCTGGCTATGATGTGATAGTAGATCGTATTTCGCAGGACGTTCCGTTTTATCGTGCATATTTAAAAAATGCTGCCCTGTGCGGAACAGCGGTAATCAACAACCCTTTCTGGTGGAGTGCTGATGAGAAATTTTTTAACAACTGCCTGGCAGTGAAAATCGGAGTGCCTGTTCCTAAAACAGTATTGCTTCCTTCCAATCAATGGCCTGATGATACTAATGAAAAATCATTCAGTAACCTGGTAATGCCTTTAGACTGGAATAATATTTTTGAATACACCGGTTATCCAACCTACATGAAACCACATTCAGGTGGCGGATGGAAAAGTGTTTATAAACTTAACAATGCCGATGAATTTTACATGGCGCATCAAACTACCGGCAAATTGGTGATGATGTTGCAGGAAGAAATTGAATTTCAATCCTACTACCGCTGCTATTGCATTGGTCAGAAAGATATCCGCATCATGGAATATGAACCACGCAATCCGCATCACCTTCGTTATGTTCACAATCATTTTAATGATGATAAAAAAATCATCAATCTCATACACGACTACACTTTGAAATTAAACGAAGCTTTGGGTTACGATTTCAATACAGTAGAATTTGCTGTTCGCGATGGTGTGCCTTATGCAATTGACTTCTGCAATCCCGCTCCCGATGCTGATGTAAGCTCAGTAGGTGAAGAAAATTTTGAATGGGTGATTGAAACTGCTGCTAATATGTGTATTCGCAGAGCTAAAGATCACAAAGATGGTGCTGATAATCTTACCTGGGGAACTTATTTAAAGAATGCTGCTAATGGTAAAAGCATTGCTCAAAAAGTAGCTGCTCCTGCCAAGAAAAAGCAGGTAGCCGAAAAAGTTTGATTGCACATTAATCTAAACCCTGCCTTCTCCAATAAAGAGGGCAGGGTTTATTGTTTCCATATTTTTCTTATTTATAAGATGATGCACAGATTTCATTAATTTCTCCTGTGCCCTTTTCAGTAATCGGTATTTTAAAAATAATTTTTTTACCAACACACATTTTTTTTCATTGCTGAACCCTACATGAAGTTTTTCATTTTCGTTCAATCTAAAAATAAGTTGTCCATTGTTCAGCTATATATATACTTTTTCTTGACTTTGGGTTTTCAAAAGCTTATTTTCGGGGTAACCCATTTCCAATACCTCTTATCATGAAAACACCATTATCAAACCGCATCCTCATTATTATAACAATAATGTCTGGTTTAATTCAGCAACTGCAGGCACAATATGCGCAGCGGCAGTATAATCTTAGTTACGCTCCAGCTCTTTACCGTAACGAAAATTTCGAATACGGCATTTGCACTAAGGTCAATTATAACGCTGGCGACACTAATAATTATTTTTTAACCGCAATTGGCACTTCGTTGTCAAATTACGCACCGTTCACCTCGCCTGATACTATTTATAACGGGCATCGTGTTCGCTTTGTCCGTAATAACCGTGCAGGCAATTCTCTCAATAACCGGGGTTATGAATTCCGGAAGTCAACGGAGCCATCCAAATGGTACAATTCAGAGGCGCACTCAATCGCAGAAGTAGATAATGTAGCAAAAAATGGTGGCTATTGCATTACCGGCAGTGTTACTAATAACACAAAGACAGCTGCAAGCGTTGCAGGTGGAGCAAATATTTTATTTGCCCGGTTGGGTGCTACAGGTAATGTGATGTCAGCCATTAGTATTGATCATGCAGGAGCTTCCGAAACTGGTAATTGCATCAGGAGGTCAACTGCACCCGGAGTAGGTGGCACTTTCCTCATCTGTGGTTCCGCACGTATCTCCAGTGTCCGTACTGATATTTTTGTTGCCAGAGTAGATACACTTGGCTCAGTACTTTGGTTTAAGACATTTAACATTGACACCACTTATAGCGGAGGTTCTCCCACAGCACATTGCATTGCATACAGCTTAACCGAAGCTCCATCTGATCCAACTGTCATACCTTCCTTTTGGGGAGGTATTCATGTTGTGGGTACTTATCAGGATGCATCTTCTGCTCAGCTTAATGGTTTTTATCTCAGGCTTCAACCCAATGGTGATTACATCACCTCCTGTATGTATTACTCTCCCTTTCCGGGTGCTGGTACTGATGATGTGGTTTTCCGTTCCATCAAATGGTCAAGAGATAATAATTTAATTGTAACTGGTTATACTAACGGACTTGCATCAGGTCTTGCCGGTGGTCCGCATACCTTACTTATTAAGCTCACTCCTATTATTGGTGGTTTGTTAGGCACACGTATAATTATTGCAAGAGATCCTGTTACCGGTGCACCTATTCCTAGCTTTGGTATGGATGTAGTGGAACGTATTAATACTGCAAGCATAGAAGAATATTACATCAGTGGCTGGTGTCAGGATGCAGGATTCGCCTCACTTAGAAATCTTGTTTTTAAAGTAGACTTTAATGGTTTTCCAATTGCGCAATATCTGTATGCAAGAGCAAATATGTTTGCAGCCAATGGAATTGATTTTGTCCGCAACACTTTATTTCGTCCTGGTTTTACTTTATTCAGTGGTGCACAAAATCCTGCGAGTGCAGTTATTTCCGATGGCTATGTTGCAAAGTCATATTTCAATGGTTGCCGTTGTACTAACAATTGTGGTTTTATTCAGCCACAATATGCACAATTAAATGTCCCTGGTACTTCCACACTTATTGACACTTCTATTACTTATACCATAACTAAACTTACTCCTAGAACACTGAATTACCAAACCATACTTATCTGTAATCAAAACACAATTGGAGCAGGAAGTAATGCGAGAGAAAGTTTTTCAGAACAAATATTGGATAAGGGCAGCATTAATCTTTATCCTAATCCTGTATCTGAACAGCTTTATATTAATATCGAAGTTCAGGAAAGAAAAGAAGCAAGGTTGGTAGTGTATGATGTTTCAGGAAAACTTGTATTAGAAGATTTCACCGACCTTGAAGCAGGGCAGTCAGAGATACAATTAAATACAGAAGAGTTAATGCCGGGATTTTATATTTTGGAGGTAAGTGGAAACAATTTTCAATTCCGCAATAAATTCGTTAAGAACTAACACAACTATAAATCATTCGTTTTTTTAATCCCGGCTAAAACAAAGCCGGGATTTTTTTTGCTTAATTTTTTATTTTTAATTCACTGTAATCACTGATTTTTCTTTCGCATCTTTCTTTGAAAACTTTCAACCATCAATTGTAAACTTATTTTTTTTCAAATCCCTTTGTTGGAATAATGTTTCTGTTAAATTTGCCCACCTGTAAAAAAGTGTCAGTGATAGGTAAAAAAAATTTCCGGCATCGCTAAAACTAAAATATGAAATTATGATTCAACGGTTTACAGCAAAACTACTCTCTTTGTTTTTAGCCTTTTTGCTGTTTGCAGCGTTCGCTCAAGCGCAACCAAATGGTGAAAACCTCTTTAACGCCAATTGTAAGCAATGTCATGCTACAAGTGATGCAAAAGTTGTTGGACCTGGTTTAAAAGATATTCATAAACGCAGAACAGAAGCATGGCTCATTCCATGGATCCATAACTCTCAAGCAATTATTAAGAGTGGGGATGCATATGCTGTAAAACTTTTCGAGGACAATAATAAAGCTGTAATGCCCACCTTTTCCTTAAAGGATGAGGAGATAAAAGCCATTCTGGCGTATGTAAAGGCAGAAGGCGAAAAAGCTCCTGCTGTTGTTACTACTACCACTGCGCCTGGTGCCGAAAAAGCTGAAGACAAAGGATTCCCCTGGGGATTATTAGTGCTCACTGCTTTATTAGTCATCATCTTCCTTGCATTAAACAAAGCCAAGAAAGCGCTTGAAAAAGTAGTTCGTGAAAAAGAAGGATTACCTGAACCTATTGTTTTAAAAGGCAAAGCACATTATAAACACTGGATTCGCGAGCATAAGAAATTAATTGCTGTTTTGCTGGTATTGTTTTTCGTGTGGAGCAGTTGGAAAGGGTGGTATGCGCTGGCAGCTATTGGCATCACGCAGGATTATCAACCTGATCAGCCCATCAAATTTTCGCACCAATTACATGCAGGTACTAATGGTATTGATTGCAAATATTGCCACAGCTCTGCAGAAAAAGGAAAATCATCGGGCATTCCCACTTTAAATGTTTGTATGAACTGTCATAAATATGTGCAGTCAGGTCCTAAGTATGGTAAAGATGAAATAGCCAAAATTTACAAGGCGTTGGATTATGATCCTTCCACTCAGAAGTATGGCAACAATCCAAAACCCATCGAATGGATTCGCGTTCATAATCTACCTGACTTCGCTTACTTCAATCATTCGCAACACGTAGTGGTTGGTAAATTAGATTGTCAGACCTGTCATGGTCCTGTAGAAGAAATGGAGGAGATGAAACAATATTCACCATTAACAATGGCATGGTGTGTTGATTGTCATCGCACCACTGAAGTAAAAATGGAAGGCAATGGTTATTACACTCAGTTGCACGAAGACCTTAAAAAGAAATTCGGAAAAGACGCTAAGATAACAGTTGATAAAATTGGTGGCTTAGAGTGTGCACGCTGCCATTATTAATTTTTAATTGTTAATTATTAATTCAAGAAAGTGAGTATGGAAAAAAAATACTGGAAAGGTGTAGAAGAGCTTCGCAACGAGCCGGAATTTGTCCGCTTACGCGATAATGAGTTCTTCGAAAATTTACCGCTTGACGAAGTTGTTTCAAAGAAGGCATCATCTGATACTTCCACTTCACGCAGGGATTTTTTAAAATTTTTAGGATTCAGCGTTGCTGCGGCTTCACTTGCTGCCTGCGAAGCTCCTGTTAATAAAGCAATTCCTTATGTTATCAAACCGGAGGAAATTACACCCGGTGTTCCTAATTATTATGCTTCCACTTATTTTGATGGAAACGATTATTGCAGCATCATTGTAAAGACCCGCGAAGGCCGTCCTATTAAAATTGAAGGTAACGAAATGTCAGGAGTTACCAAAGGGGGAACCAATGCACGTGTTCAGGCCTCTGTTTTAAGTTTATATGACAGTGCACGTTTAAAAGGTCCTTTGGCAAATCATAAACCTGCGGAGTGGAATACCATTGATAGTGAAATAAAAAATAAGTTAGGACAGGTTGTTGCATCAGGTAAAAAAATTGCAATAGTAAGTTCATCCATTGCAAGCCCTACCACCAAAAAAGTAATTGCTGATTTCTCAGCAAAATATCCGGGTACACAGCATGTAGTGTATGATGCGGTTTCTTATTATGGTTTGATAAAAGGCAATGAGCTTTCATTTGGCAAAGCGGCTATACCTTCTTATCATTTTGAAAATGCAGATGTAATTGTAAGCTTCGGTGCTGATTTTCTTGCCAACTGGCTTTCGCCAATTGAGTTTGCAAAACAATACGCACAAAACCGTAAGCTACGAAACAAGAAAAACATGAGCCGCCACATACAGTTTGAGGCGAACTTAACTTTAACAGGTTCCAATGCTGATAACCGTTACCGTGTTCGTGCAAGCAGCATGGGTTCAGTTATTGCAAATCTTTATAATAAGATTGCTGGCGCCACAGGCGGTGCTGTAGTTTCTGCCACTTCCACTTCCGTGGATAAAGAAATTAATGCTGTTGCCAATGAATTAATAAATGCAAAAGGCAAAGCATTGGTGGTTGCACGTAGCAATGATCCTAATGTGCAGGTATTGATAAATGGAATCAATAGCATGCTGGGTAGTTATGGTTCTACCATTGATCTGAACCAGCCAAACATGACCCGCAGCAGTAATGATGAAGGTGTTGGAAATTTAATTACTGACTTAAACAACGGTGCAGTAGGCGCTGTTATATTATATAATTCAAATCCTGTTTACACAATGCCATCATTCAAAGATGCAATGGCTAAGGCAGGATTAAAAATTTCTTTTGCTGATCGCGAAGATGAATCAGCATCGTTCTGCGATTATGTTTGTCCTGATCATCATTACCTCGAATCATGGAATGATGCAGAACCACGTAAAGGAATGTATAGTTTGACACAACCTACCATTCAACCACTTTTTAGTACAAGACAAGCACAGGAGAGTTTGTTAAAATGGGCTGATGCACCGGTAGCTGATTACTATACTTATTTACAGGATGCATGGAAAGGCAATACTTACACCATGCAAACAGGAATTAGTTCTTACGAAGCTTTCTGGGCAAAATCATTACAGGACGGAGTTTTTGAAACTGCTACTGCCGCTGCCGCTGCTGCTTCTTTCATTGGTAATGTGCAAGATGCTGCTTCTAAAATCGGTAAGCCATCCACAGGAGTAGAGGTTATACTTTATGAAAAAACAGGTATTGCAAATGGTAACCAGGGAAACAATCCATGGCTGCATGAGTTGCCTGATCCTGTTTCAAAAGTTTGCTGGGATAATTATTTTGCTGTAGGTCCTGTATATGCAGAGAAAATGGGATACAAGCAAGGCACTGTCATCGAAGTAAAGATGGGAAATGTTTCAATTAAAGGTCCTGTTCTTTTACAACCGGGTATGGCTGATGAAACAATGGCTATTGCATTGGGCTATGGCAGAACAAAAGTTGGTAAAGCCGGTGATGGAGTAGGAGTGAATGCATTTCCACTGGTTACAATGGCAAATGGTGCATTAAAATATTTTGCTGCCGGAGTTACTGTGAATAAAACTGTTGATGACGAATATCTCTTAGCTTCTACACAGATGCATCACACAATGATGGGTCGTGCTATAGTGAAGGAAACGACATTAAGCGAGTGGAATAAAAATCCAAGGTCAGGTAACCCTGTTCTGAAGATTGAAACTCCTTATGGTAAAAAAGAACCAAAGCATGTTAACCTCTGGGCAACAGAAAAAAATCCCGGTTTCCCCAAAGAAAATCATTTCTGGAACATGGGTATTGACCTCAACTCATGTATCGGTTGCGGTGCCTGTGTAGTTGCTTGTACTGCCGAAAATAATGTTCCTGTTGTTGGCAAAGACGAAATCATGCGCAGCCGCGAAATGCACTGGATCCGCATTGATCGTTACTACAGCAGTGATACCACAAAGGAAAATGCACAGGAAAAAAATCTAGGTAAGATCAGTATGTACTCTGAGATGGAAAAACCAACTGCTGACAATCCTGAAGTGGTGTTTCAGCCCCTTATGTGCCAGCATTGTAATCATGCGCCTTGCGAAACTGTTTGCCCCGTTGTAGCTACTACTCATAGTTCAGAAGGTATGAACATGATGGCTTACAACCGTTGTATAGGAACACGTTACTGTGCTAACAACTGTCCTTATAAAGTAAGACGTTTTAACTGGTTCCGTTATAATGAGAATGAGCAATTCCCATTTAACCAATACGACAATCTTGGTAAAATGGTATTGAATCCTGATGTGGTGGTTCGCTCACGCGGAGTAATGGAAAAATGCACCATGTGTATTCAGCGTGTTCAGTATGGAAAATTAGATGCTAAGAAAGAAGGTCGCAGACCAAAAGATGGTGAGATAAAAACTGCTTGTTCACAAGCTTGTCCTACGAACGCAATAACGTTTGGGGATTTTAATAATGATCAGAGTGAAGTTCATGAATTGTTTAATGATCCGCGTTCTTATCATTTGTTAGAGGAACTAGACACACAGCCCTCAGTATTCTATCAAACTAAAGTGAGAAATAAAAAAGCAGGAAAAGAAGCATAAAAAACAAAAATCCTTTTCCTCTGATTTGAAGAGGAACTTAGGGTAAGGAAAAAAATAAAGCAATATGAACACAGAATCAAATCTTCGGTTGCCGCTAATTTTAGGGGATAAAACCTTGCATGACATCACTGATGATGTGTGCCGCCCAATCGAAGGCAAGGCAAACAAATGGTGGTGGCTTGCTTTTACTGTTTCGTCAGCGGCACTTATCTGGTGGGTGATTTGTGTGAGCTACACCTTCGGCACGGGTTTGGGCGTTTGGGGAGAAAACAAAACTGTCGGCTGGGCTTGGGACATCACGAACTTCGTTTGGTGGGTGGGTATTGGTCATGCCGGTACTTTGATCTCCGCCATTCTTTTATTATTCCGTCAGAAATGGCGTTTGAGCATTAACCGTTCAGCAGAAGCAATGACCATCTTCGCTGTTATCTGTGCTGCTTCTTTTATCATCGGTCACATGGGTCGTCCATGGATGGCTTATTGGTCATTTCCTGTAGGAAACCAGTTTGGTTCTTTGTGGGTGAATTTTAATTCTCCATTGATATGGGATGTGTTTGCCATCTCAACATACTTCTCTGTTTCACTCGTATTCTGGTACAGTGGACTTATTCCTGATTTTGCTGCTGTGCGTGACCGTGCAACAACTAAGGCAAGAAAGTTTTGGTACACCATATTAAGCTTCGGATGGGTTGGCTCAGCAAAAAACTGGCAGCGCTTTGAAGAAATGTCGTTGGTACTTGCCGGTATTTCTACTCCTCTTGTACTCTCTGTTCACTCTGTTGTATCCATGGACTTCGCCACCTCTTTAGTTCCGGGTTGGCATACAACCATCTTCCCACCTTACTTTGTTGCAGGAGCTATTTTCTCCGGTTTTGCAATGGTTCAAACTCTCCTTATCATCACGCGCAAAGTGTTGAACATGGAAGAGTACATTACAATTTATCATATTGACATGATGAACCGTATTATTTTAATTACAGGTTCTATTGTGGGTGTTGCTTATCTTACTGAATTCTTTATTGCATGGTACAGTGGTGTAGAGTATGAACAATATGCATTCATTAACCGTGCAACTGGACCTTACTGGTGGGCTTACTGGAGCATGATGACCTGTAATGTTATTACTCCGCAACTATTCTGGAGCAAGCGTTTGCGCGAAAGTGTGTTTGCTACATTTATCATTTCCATCTTCGTAAACGTAGGAATGTGGTTCGAGCGTTTTGTAATTATTGTTACTTCCCTTCACCGTGATTATCTCACCTCCAGCTGGGTTATGTATTATCCGACATGGGTCGAGGTTGGAATCTTCATTGGATCTCTAGGGTTGTTCTTCGTTCCGTTTATGTTGTTTACACGTTTCTTCCCGGTTATTGCAATGAGTGAGTTGAAAACAATTGTTAAGTCATCATCATCTCAGGCTAAAAAGAAAAAAATGGCACAGTCACCATCACCATCAACACCCATTAACCATGAGTAGCTCAAATAAAAAGTTTGTTTACGGTATCTTTAACGATGATGATGTGGTACTTGATGCCATTGCATCTCTTCGTGCCAAAGGTTTAAAAGTTAAAGATGTTATCTCTCCGTTTCCGGTGCATGGTATGGATGAGGCATTAGGTTTGAGAAGGACACGCCTTTCCATCTGTTGCTTCCTTTATGGAATGACCGGATGCAGCCTTGCATTACTTATGATGTGGTACATGAACATCTGGGATTGGCCAATGGATATTGGAGGAAAACCAAGCTTTGCTTTGTATAAAAATCTTCCTGCATTTATCCCTGTTACTTTTGAAAGCACTGTGTTGTGTGCAGCTCATGGAATGGTAATTACATTCTTCCTGCGAAGCAAAGTATTACCAGGAGTTGAACCACACATTATACACCCTCGTCAGGCGGATGATCATTTCGTGATGACCGTGCAGGCTAAGGATGATGCACAAGTTGGTCAGATACATTCAATGCTAAAAGCAGCAGGAGCAATATCAACTAAAGAATAACATGAACACGGGTAAAATAACTATGAACAAAATTATTTTAGCAATACTTGTGGTAACGGTAGCAAGTAGCATGTTTACAATTTCCTCCTGCACAAAAGATCCAAAAAAACCGGGATTGGAGTTTATGCCAGACATGTACCGTTCTTCTTCATTTGAAACTTATGGGGAGAACACAATTTTCAAGGATAAAATGGATTCACGCACTCCTGTAAAAGGAACTATTCCACGTGACTTTACTTTTTTTAATTATCCAAACACACCAGAGGGATACGAAGCTGCAAGCCGTGATGTACATAACCCGCTTCCTCCAACTGTTGAAAATTTAGCTGAAGGAAAGAGGTTATACAGTATCATGTGCATGCACTGTCATGGTGAAAGCGGACAAGCCGATGGTTCATTGATTGCAACGGGAAAATATCCGCCACCTCCATCTTATAGTACAGGAGTTTCGTCACGTGGAGGAAGCATGAAAGATTTAACTGACGGAAAAATATTTCACACCATTACTTACGGAGTGAACCTGATGGGATCACACGCATCGCAGTTATTACCAATGGAACGCTGGAAAGTAATTCAATATGTTCATCAGTTACAAAATCCTGCCGGATCTGACAGCACTGCAACAAAAGCACCTGCTGATTCAACGAAGGGAGTATAAAGCAGATAGTATAAATTATTGAGAATAAAGTATAGAGAAAGAAGAGCGAACATTAAATCGAAATCCCGATAGCTATCGGGAGTAAATCTAAAATCGTAGATCAAGAATGTCACATCATCATCACAAAGAAATTACAAGCACACAGCCCTACACTTTTCCGCAGCGCAATAAAATGATCGCTATTATCATGATGGTGATAGGTGTTGTTGCAATTGCTGCACAATTTATAACAGGTCATCCACAGAAATGGGGCAACCTGCTGATGAATAATTTTATTTTTCTTGCAATGGCTTTGGGAGCCACATTTTTCTTAGCCGTTCAATACGTTGCTGAAGTGGGATGGAGTGTTGTGATAAAACGCATACTGGAAGCGATGGGACAGTACCTGATTTTTGCAGGTGCATTTATGCTTGTCATCTGGTTTGCCGGTCATCATGAACTGTATCACTGGACGCATGAAGGACTTACAGATCCGAAATCACCTGAGTATGATCCAATCATTGCCGGCAAGTCGGGATATTTGAACACACCATTCTTTGTTATCCGGATGATTGGTTACTTTGCCATCTGGTATGGCTTTGCATACTTGTTCAGAAAAAATTCCCTTGCCATGGATGCTAACCTTGCCAATGCAGTGGATCGTTATAATAAGAATAAAAGATTTGGTGCAGCGTTTCTTGTTTTGTTTGCAATCACTTCATCAACATCAGCCTGGGATTTCATCATGTCTATTGAGCCACACTGGTTCAGCACCATGTTTGGATGGTACACTTTTGCCGGAATATTTATCACCAGCTTATCAGGATTGATGTTTACGCTCGCGTATCTTAAATCAAAAGGATATTTGCCTGAGGTAACCCCCAACCATTTGCAGGACGTAGGTAAGTTCATGTTTGCATTCAGTATTTTCTGGACTTACTTGTGGTTTGCGCAGTTCATGCTGATATGGTATGCTAACTTGCCTGAGGAAGTAACCTATTTCATGCTTCGCCAGGATCATTACAAAGCCATTTGGTTAGGCGCATTCTTTATTAATTTTATTCTTCCCTTCATCATATTAATGACACGTGATGCAAAACGAAGATTAGGCTTGCTGATGTTTATGTCAGTGGTGTTATTTATTGGTCACTGGATGGATTATTTCATCATGTTTATTCCGGGTTCCATGATTCAGCAAAGCCACGGAGGACACATGATATTCGGACAAATTGGCTGGATGGAAATAGGAACAACAATCGGGTTCATGGGATTGTTTATTTATGTAGTTCAACATCATTTAAGCAAAGCGCCATTGGTAATCAAGAATCATCCGATGATGGAAGAAAGTCTTTATCACGTTATTTAATTTTAGGATATGAATTTAGGATATATGGATTTAGGATGTGTGGATTTAACTGTAAACCGTTAACTGTAAAATTGTAAACAAAAAATGAATATACTTTTAATACTTGCTGTTGTATTTGGAGTGTTGGTACTTGTGCGACTGGCAAACGTGGCGCAGCTGGCATCTCAATTAAGTGGTGAAAGTGACGAGGTGGAGCAGGATAAGGACAATAAAGTGAATGCCTGGCTCATGCTCGGGTTCCTTTGGTTTGGGTTATTTCTTTTGGTTTATATGATTCTTCGTTACCGCCAGTACATGTTACCGGTATCAGCTTCGGAACATGGTGTGGGGTTAGATAACCTGATGAATATTAACTGGGTGATTCTTTTTGTGGTGTTTTTTATTACACAGATAGCGCTATTTGGTTTCGCGTTTAAGTATCGGTATAACAAAAACCGCAGGGGATATTTTTATCACGACAATAACAAGCTGGAAGTTATCTGGACTGTTATACCAGCAGTTGTATTAATTGCATTGGTGTTTGCCGGATTAAAGCAATGGAATAACATCACACAGGTTGAACATAATGATGCAATGTATGTGCAGGTTTATGGTAAACAATTTGACTGGACTGTGCGCTATTCAGGAAAGGATAATCAATTGGGGAAATCAAGCTTCAGGATGATTACTGATAACAACCCGTTGGGTGTGGACTCTAACGATCATGCAGCAGCTGATGATATTATTACCAAAGAGCTCCACATGCCGGTAGGCATTCCTATTGATGTGGTTATTAACTCACGTGATGTGATCCATAGTTTCTTTTTACCACATTTCCGTGTTCAGATGAATGCAGTACCCGGCATGAATACGCATTTTTATTTTAAGCCGACTATTACAACGGCTAAGATGAGAGAGATTACAAAGAATGAGAAATTTGACTATGTATTGTTGTGTAATAAAGTATGCGGAGTAGCGCATTATAATATGGTATTGAAAGTGGTGGTGGATGAACCAGCTGATTTCAAAGCATGGTTGACCAAAGAAAAGCTGGTGTTTGAAAAGGCAGCAGCGCCTGCACCGGCCCCAGCACCACAGGCAGAAAAAAATTCAGGTGAGGAAAAGAAAGTGGTTGCAATAAAATAAGTAATTTGTTTCGGAAGAAAAAAATAATTCAATGGAAATAAAACAGTCACATGCCGGAGAAGTGCTTCATGACGAACATGCGCACGCGCATCACGAGCATGAGCACGAAGAAAATTTCTGGACCAAGTATGTGTTCAGTACGGATCATAAGATGATCTCCAAGCAGTTTTTAATTACTGCCATCATAATGGCGTTTATTGCAATGGGAATGAGCATGATTTTCCGTTTGCAGTTAGCGTGGCCTGACACTAAATTTCATTTCCTGGAAAGCATTATTGGTGATTGGGGTAAAGATGGAAAATTAGATCCCGGTTTTTACCTTGCATTAGTTACCATACATGGAACCATAATGGTGTTTTTTGTTTTAACAGGGGGATTGAGTGGTACATTCAGTAACCTGTTAATCCCATTCCAGTGCGGAGCACGCGATATGGCATCAGGGTTTTTGAATATGCTTTCTTTCTGGTTTTTCTTTGCTTCGAGTGTAGTAATGATTATTTCGTGCTTTATTGCAACGGGTCCTGCTTCGGGTGGATGGACAATTTATCCACCGTTGAGTGCACTTCCGCAGGCAATAGCAGGATCAGGAATGGGTATGACTTTATGGTTGGTGAGCATGGCACTCTTTATCGTGTCAGCATTATTAGGAGGTATTAATTATGTTGCGACCATCATTAATTTACGTACCGATGGAATGAGTATGACGCGTTTACCGCTTACAATCTGGTCGTTTCTCATCACCGCAATTCTTGGTATTCTCTCCTTTCCGGTATTATTTGCTGCAGCATTATTATTAATATTTGACCGCAGTTTCGGAACAAGCTTTTATTTATCTGATATTTTTATTGATGGTGCACCATTAGCCCATGCGGGGGGAAGCCCAATTTTATTTCAGCACTTATTCTGGTTTTTAGGACACCCTGAAGTGTACATCGTTTTATTACCTGCATTGGGATTGGCTTCAGAAGTAATTTCTGTTAACTCACGTAAACCCATCTTTGGATATAAAGCAATGATTGGTTCTATGCTTGTGATAGCATTCCTTTCTTTCATTGTATGGGGGCATCACATGTTTGTTACCGGTATGAATCCTTTCTTAGGTTCAGTGTTCGTGTTTACTACCTTGCTTGTCGCAATTCCTTCTGCCGTTAAGGTGTTTAATTATATAACCACCTTATGGAAGGGTAATCTTCAGTTTACACCTGCCATGTTGTTTGCCATTGGATTGGTTTCTTTTTTTATCACCGGTGGATTAACGGGAATTATTCTGGGAGACTCTGCGCTGGATATAAATGTTCATGATACTTATTTTGTGGTAGCGCACTTTCATATTGTGATGGGAAGCTCTGCCATCTTCGGAATGTTTGCGGGTGTTTATCACTGGTTCCCGCGGATGTATGGACGGTTAATGAATAAGAAGCTTGGGTATCTGCATTTCTGGCTCACGATTACATCTGTGTATGGTGTTTTCTTCCCGATGCATTTCCTGGGATTGGCAGGAGTACCACGCAGGTATTATGCTAACACAGCTTATGAACCATTTAACGCATTGGTAAACATCAATTCATTGATTACAGTATTTGCCATCCTTGGTGGCATTGCTCAATTGGTGTTTGCTTTCAACTTCTTTTACAGTATTTTCAAAGGAAAGAAATCGCCACAAAATCCATGGAAATCAAATACGATTGAGTGGACTGCACCTGTTGAACATGTGCATGGAAACTGGCCTGGTGCAATTCCTACAGTACACCGCTGGCCTTATGATTACGGCAAACCCGGAGCGCCTGATGATTTTATACCACAAACTGTTCCTTACTCTGCAACTCCGGAAAGTAATATTCCGGGTGATAATCATTAACCACGATTAGCAAAACAAAAAACAAGAATCCCTTCCGGCAACGGAAGGGATTTTTTGTTTTTTGAAATATGGATGTGGAGTATGGAACCGAAGCGTTTGCGACATAAAAGAGAAAAGGTTACGTGTACTGAAAACTACTGAGGCGGTGAAAGGAAATAAGACTTGACAGGTTGAAAAAAACCTGTCAGGTTTTTGCTGCTATGTCAGGAACGCTGTGTCATTTCTAAATTGTAAACTTTTTTAGGAAGGGTAGAAGTTAGTCTGAATTTATAAACCGGTTTTGTTCTTCATCTGAGGGAATGTAACATTGATTTTTTTTTCCAAACCAATGGTACCGGTTTTTTGCAATGAAATCATAAACTGCATCTCTGATAAAGCGGGGAACTATTATGAATGCATAAAGCAATGACCAAAGTCCTCCAAGCGTTTTAAAAATGTTTAATGCTGCAGTTGATTTTGTAAATATTTTATTGCGTGATAATAAAACCACTGATTTGTTTTTTTGAAGAGGGATATAACCAGTTAATAATTTTTCAGCAGCGGGTGATTGAAGTGCACAAAAACGAAAGTGCTTTTGTTTGTCGTGTTTTAAAATAAAGTTGACCCAGGAAGAGCAGAGGTTGCAATATCCATCAAATAATATTACTGATGATGGTGACATAAATATACTAAGGACGGATGGCTATCTGATAAGGATCAGAAGATAGTTCAGGCGAACCGTTAAGTTTCTGCAGTGTGTTTAAATTAAATGTGCTGAGCCAGCCATTACGCCCGCAATTTGTGGAGTGGTGAGGAGCAGGGCCGTTAATATTTATGTTTCGATTTATAACATACACCAAACCGCCTACATCATCCACAGCAATGCCATGCGGCTGCCAGCCGGCCTGAAGGGTTTTTACATGCTGCATAGTCTGGTAGTTGATTACTTCAACAGCGCCAATGGTGTTTGGAAAAACAGTTGCTTCCTGGCAGGTGATAAATATATAAGGTGTTGCACTTGATTTTGAGAATGCTATTTCAAGTGGTTTTTGTGCTACATGAAAGGTGTCGAGCAGTGCATTGGTGGCTGCATCAAACACCCATACCTGGTTGGCATTGCCGCAGGTGATAAAATATTTGCTGTGATCAGGTGTGAAAGCTACTTCATGAATGCCCAGTGCGGCTGTATCAGGATAAAGCGCCCGAATGTTGCGTTCATCATAACCGGGAATATCATTGACAGGAATTGTTAATAAACCGTTGCCTAAATCTTCTGTTACATACAAGGTGTCGTCAGTAGCATTTAATGCGACACCATGCAGACCGCTGCCATAGAATAATGCAAAGGGACCTTTGGTAGCAGAGGTTTTTGAAAGCAGATCGATAAAGGCAATGCGGTTGCCTGAGTAATCAACAGCATACGCTTTGCGTGAGTCGCTGGAGATGGTGATTGTATTCCAATTGCCGGAAATGCCATCTCCGATAGGAATGGTTGCCACGAGGCTATCATCCTGGGTGCGGTACATTTGCACAAAGTCGCCAAAGAGAAATACTACGAGAAAATATTGTCCATCAGGTGTTACTTTAATATTATGTGGTGATTCGCTGATACCAGCCTGCACTCCTAAATCTTGATATCGCATGATCACTCTTTTTTGAGCATCAAAAACTGAAAGCAGATCGCAACCCTGGTTGACTACATAAAATTTTCTGCGCAAAGGATTGCCTGAAAAAGGAATGGTGCCATATTTATCAGGTGCGCCACTGGCTATCCAGTTTTTCAGCGTAAGATATTCCTGCGTGCTAAGAGGAGGTAAATTGTAAGGCATGGTAGGTTTTAAGACCGTGCCTAGTGTAGAATCTGTATTGGTGAAAAACAAGAGTGTGCTTTGGTCAGGGCGGAAAGGAATTATGACAGCACCTGAACTATTTCCCTCGAGCATGTGCTCCATATCACTTAAATCAAGTCCACCAGCAGTGGCTTTACCCGCAGCATTATGACAACCAGCTGTTGCGCATTTTTTGGTAATGATGGCATCTACATCAGGTGGAAAATCGGAGACCACGGTAAGGGGTTCTTCCGGTTTATCTTTTTTGCAGGATGTAAAAGATATAATTATTAAAAAGAAAAAAAGATTTCTTAATATTCTGATATGCTTCATTATTGTTTGATAAATTTCTGAATGCTTTCACCGTTTGCATTTTTAACCCGGACATAATAAATACCTGCCTCGAGGGTGTGAATGTCAACGGAAACTGTAGAAGAAACAATTTTTGTTAACTGAAGCACTTGCTCTCCAAGCAGATTAATTATCTGAAGAGAAAACGGTGAAGATTCATTTTTATTTATTTGAATATTTAATACTTCGGATGCAGGAGATGGAAAAAGAGAGAAATTCGAAGCCTCCCAATTTTCGTTTTCATCACCCATTTTAGCCGAATTATAAGCAATGGCAGTAGGAGGATGACTCACAATAACGGGATTCCGTTGAGTGTATAAGCGCACTCCGCCAGCCTGGCAGCCAACCAGTAAATCAAATTTAGAATCACCATCAATATCAGTCATAGCTATGGTGGCATGAGAGGGCTCGTAAATATTTTCATAAGTAGAATCAACCAAAGTGAAAACACCACTTAAATTACCATCAATGTTATTGTATTGATAAATATAACCGCTTTCAGAACCTACCAGTAACTCATAGCCACCATTATGAGTGAACAGCAACGGTGCGCTGTTACCCTGAATTGCATTTGTTTTAATCACATTTACCCCACCAAAATTGTTGCTTGTGAGGGTTGTAAAAACAGGGGAAGTAATAGTACCAGTGTTATGATAATAATTTAAATTTCCTGCGCGTTCGCCTATGAGCAGATCCAATAATCCATCTTTATCAATATCAATAATCTGTGGCGCACTGTTAGCTCCCACATCAATGGCAAAATAAGAGCCTTGCATAAAAGTTAAATTTACAGGGTTTCCTGCTCCTGCATTATTCTCATAATAAATGATAGTTCCTGCATCAGTGCCCATCAATAAATCCTGATCACCATCACCATCAAGATCGCCAAAAGCAGGATGTAAACCTAATACGCCAAGCGAGGAGCAGTTAGCATAATCGGTATCAATCAATGTAAAAATAGGAAAAGTGGATGTGCCGGTATTTCGGAAGTATGCAATACGGCTGTATGAAGCGGAAGGATTTGCATTATTATAATACTGAAGATTGGCAATAAGCATATCCTGTAAACCATCTGCATCAACATCCACAAAAACCGGACGTGCAGAGGTGCCCACATCAATCATCTGATCCACTAAAAAACGATTAGTGGTAAGGTGGAAGAAAGGGTTGCAATTATCCGCCTGGTTATTATAAAGCCATACATTGTTATAATCTTCACCAACATTTGCAAACGGGGTAACCAACAAATCTTTTTTACCATCATTATCCACATCTAACAATGAAGGACAAGGGATGTTTTCCATGTGCACTGGTGTGTCATAAGAAGGAAAGAGCGTGTCCTGTGTTACCATTGAGTCAGGAGGACCACCGTTTTTTAGAAAAAGCAAATTAGAACCCAGAATGTCACCGTTAAACAGATCTATATCATTATCACATTCAAAATCAAAACCCCAAAGCGCAGAGCCAGAATGCAGGTTAGCGGATGTGATTTTTACCTGTTGATTAATAGGATCGGGAGGAGCAGGACGCTGAATGCCCAATATGGCTACATTAGACATACCACTAAGGAAAAAATGTCCCCACATTTCAGGGATCTGTGAGGGATAATGGAATTGAATGTGAAATAGAAAACCTGCACAACTGCCTGTTGAATCCATAGCATAATTTTTATGAAACTCCACCCAGCTGCCTGAAACGGGGAATGCAAGAATATCCATATCACCATCACCATCTACATCCGCAAAACCCGGAATGGTGACACCATTTACATATAAATTGGTTTGAATGGAACCATAATGCGTATTGATCTGATTAGTCAGCAGTGAAAATTTTAAACCGATGGCTGTGCTGTAATCATTTCTGTAAACTGCAATACCTGCATTGCCATAAGTAAACAGATCTAAGTCGCCATCACAATCAAAGTCATAGGTGCGAACCCAATCATGCAAAGCAGGAAATTTACTCAGATATTGTGATGCGTAACGATATTTGGATTGACCCGTATGACCTATATTTAAGTAAGGTGATAAACGGGCACCTACCACATCAAATGTTATTAGATCAAGCTTGCCATCGCCATTTAAATCTAATTGCGAAAAAATGGGGCTGTTTGCGCCACCGGTCCATGGATTTTGAAGGATATTACCATTGATAAAAACAGGAGGACGGGTATCAGGCCTTAAATTTTGTGCCGGTAAAGTACCAATACCGGAGCATATCCATAGAGAGATAAATAGTAAAAGGTTTTTCATTATCGTTATTAGATTTATAGCTTTTTCAGACGCAAATATTCATTAATTAGTTGCTTATAGTTGCTTAAAGATTTATGTACTGTTTTAAACACATTCGAATCAAACAAAAGTAAGGATTAATGAATCGGATTTTCGATTAATATTACGCACTATATCACACAAAGCTTTTATGAGATGCCATCTTTTGACATAGTAAGTGAAATTGACAAACAAAAACTGGATAATGCCATTAATGTGGCTTTAAAGGAGATTGCCAACCGATATGATTTCCATGGTTCAAAAACAACGCTTGAACTGGATAAAAAGACCTTAATGCTACAAATAATTACAGAGAATGAAATGCGTATGAAAGCAGTTCAGGATGTGATAATCGGCAGAATGGTGAAACAGGGATTAGAGCCATCGGCTCTCGATTATGGAAAAGAGCATTATGCTTCAGGTAATATGATAAGGAAAGATATAAAAGTGAAAGAAGGAGTTGATAAAGAAACAGCAAAGAAGATTGTGAAAGCAATAAAAGAATCAGGAATAAAAGTACAGGGTTCAATAATGGATGAACAAATTCGCGTTACAGGCAAAAAGCTGGATGATTTACAAAATGTGATTGCCTTGGTAAAGAGGATGAAGCTTGATGTGCCGCTGCAGTATGTTAATTTCAGAAACTGAATAATCAGGCATAGAGTTTTTATAAATAATAATTCCATTGTCACTGATAAGTAAAACAAGCAATTGATAAAACAACAATTTAATTATGGCGGGGTTTTGATTATTATCTGTTTTAGTTAATATTGTACCCCTCTAAAAAACAGAAAAACAAAAAAAATCTGAAAACCTAAATAGCAAACATCTATGAGCGAGACAAAATCAGGATCAGGCATCCAGGGAATATTAGCAGCGATAGTTATTCCTACATCGTTAGTTCTTTCCTACATTATTTACAAATTTGTGATGGGTAATCCAGCTAATTTTCAGGATAATAATCCTGAGCTGAACCCGCTTCCAGGCAATTATCTTGGCATTATTTACAAAGGTGGAATCATTGTGCCTTTATTGATGGCTTTATTAATTATTGTGGTCACTTTCGTTATTGAGCGATTCATCACCATTAATAACTCTAAAGGTAAAGGACGTATTGATGTATTCATCAATAAAATCCGTGCTGCTTTATCACGTGGAGATATAGAAGCTGCTAACCAGGAATGTGATCGCCAGAAAGGTTCAATAGCAGCTGTGGTAAAAGCAGGTTTGCAATCATACCGCCAGATGGAAACAGAAAAATCCCTCGACAAAGAGCATAAAGTAGCAGCCATTCAAAAAGAAATTGAAGAAGCCACAACATTGGAATTGCCAATGCTCTCAAAAAATCTTGTTATCATTTCCACTATTGCATCCATTGCTACTCTGATGGGATTGTTAGGTACTGTAATCGGTATGATCCGTGCATTTGCTGCACTTGCACAAGCTGGTTCACCTGATGCTGTTGCGCTTGCAACCGGTATCTCTGAAGCATTGATCAATACCGGTCTTGGAATTGCAACCTCTGCCATCGCAATTGTATTCTATAATTTCTTTACCAATAAGATTGATTCCATCACTTATGGTATTGATGAGGCAGGTTACAGCATCGTTCAAACATTCACAGCCAAAAATTAATTTGTGGAATTTTTGATGCCCATGCATCTTAAATTTAAATTTTAATCGTTGAACTTTAAAAACCGCAAGAATGTCTAAAATAAAGATGCCCAGGAAAAGTCCTTCATTGGATATGACTCCAATGGTGGATCTTGCCTTTCTCCTGGTAACTTTTTTTATGCTTACCACGCAGTTCCGTCCTGATGAGCCTGTGGTGGTAGATGCCCCTTCGTCCATTTCAGAAAAAATTCTTCCTGATAATGTGATGTTGATAACGGTAGATTCGGCAAACCGTGTTTTCTTTAATCTGGAAGGCAAAGAAGTAAGAAAAAATCTTCTGTTGAAAATGGGTGACAAGTATGGCGTAGAATTTACTCCTGATGAAGTGAACAGGTTTTCAATCATGAGCACATTTGGTATGACGGTTCAGCAATTGAAACAATATCTTTCATTAGGAGAACAGGAGCGAAAAGCCTTCATGAAAAAAAGCCAGGGAATTCCGATTGATTCATTAAACAATCAGTTAGGACAATGGATTTATTATGGCCGTTTTGCTGAAGCAGATAAACGCAAAGGAGAAAAAGTGGATAAAAACAAGCAGTTACGTTTTGCCATAAAAGGTGATGGCAATGCCAATTACACTTCAATAAAACGCGTTATAGAAGTATTCCAGGAAATGAAAGTAAATCGCTTTAACCTGATTACAGACTTAGAGCAGGATCCAAATCAAAAAGGAGGATAAACAATGGCTGAAGTACAAACCGGTGATGGTGGTGGCGAGAAAAAAGGCAAGCACAAAAAGCTTCGCGCAAAAAAGAATTCCACCCATATAGATATGACGCCAATGGTTGACCTGGCGTTTCTGTTACTTACTTTTTTTATGTTGACCACCACTTTTGGTAAACCAAAAACGATGGAGATTAATATGCCTGTAAAAGATCCTAATACGCCTCCTTCTTTAGTAAACAATGCGCTTACATTATTATTGACAGATAAAAATAAGGTTTACTGGTATTTTGGTGAGCTGAAACCGGAAACCCAATTAACGCCAACTGATTTCTCTCCTTCAGGAATGCGCAAGTTATTACTTGAAAAAAATCAATTTGCTGTTGACAGGATTAGCGATCTCAGAAATCAGGCAACAAAAAATAATGTGGCTGATACCACTTTGAAAAGAATGGAGGTGGATATTAAAGGCGATAAAAAAGCTTTGATGGTTTTGGTTAAAACAGATGACAAAGCCAAGTATAAAAATGTGGTGGATGCACTGGATGAATTAAATAGTGCTTTTATTGGAAAATATGCTTTGGTGGATATCTCAAAGCAGGAATATGATTTGATTAATGCAATAAACCCGTAAAATAATGGCAGAATTATTCACTCCCTCATGGGACAATGTCGTTTCTCCTGAACGTGCGGAGTTGGTTTTCGCAAACAGACAAAAGGAGTATGGAGCTTACCAGCTGCGTAAAGACTACCAGAAAAATATTGCACGTGCATTAATTTTTTCAGTGTTATTTTTTACGTTGTGCATAAGTGCTCCGGTTATTTATAAATTGATTGCAGGTGGTATGGACGATTTAAATACCAAGCCAATTGAGGTTGAAGTAACATTAACGGAACCTCCTCCTATTGATGAGAAGGAACCGCCACCCCCACCACCACCGCCACCACCACCTACAATTGAAACGGTGAAGTTCACACCTCCTGTTGTAGTTGATCGTCCGATAGAAGAAGAGCAGCCACCTCCACAGGAAAAATTAAGTGAAACAACTGTAAGCACTGTAACACAGGAAGGAGAAGAGGGAGCAACAGAACCAATGCCCGAAGTGTTGGTAGAAGATCCTGATGCCGGTAAAGTATTTACTTATGTAGAAGAGATGCCTGCATTTCCGGGGGGAGATGGAGCAAGACAGGAGTTTTTACAAAAAAAATTAAAGTACCCCGCTATGGCGCGAGAAGCCAATATTGAAGGAACAGTTTATATTGGATTTGTTGTTGACAAAGATGGTAAGCTGAAAGACTTTGAAATAAAGCGAGGTGTAAACGGGCTGAGTGATGAGGCAATGCGTGTAGCGAAGATGATGCCTGCATGGACAGTGGGAAAACAAAACGGAAGAGCAGTGCAGGTATCAATGGTAATGCCTATTAAGTTTACGTTAGCAAAATAATTATATACACATTCATTGCGAGAAACAAAGCAATCTGCAGCTATAAACAGATTGCTTCGTTCCTCGCAATGACGTTTTAAACACTTTCTATTTTAAATAAAATATGCAACAGCGTTCAGGAGGAGTTTTGTACTATTTCACATTGTCAATGACAGTTGTGTATGCTTTGATGGGAATTTACGTAATGCTTTCTGACAGTATAGAAGTGTGGCTTCCGGATAATAAAAAATATTTCCTGGGTGTGTTTTTAATTCTTTATGCAATATACCGGGCTTATCGTATCGTTAAGTTGAACAAACAAATGCATGATCAGGGGTAAGTATTTATTAAATAATGGTTAGTTTATCTTTGAAACAAAATTAACAATGCAGGTAGCCCTTAATGAAAACAACACATGGCTTGTGATAACAATACTTGTGAAATATTATTAAAACTATAACCATGAAATTAACTTATGATCCGCGCTATAATATTGCTTATTTGCAAATGAGAGAAAAACCTGAAACGGTTAACTCAATTAAAATAAGTGAAGAACTTGTGATTGATATGAGTGCTGATGGTACTGTTTATGGTATTGAATTATTGAATGCAAAACAACAGCTTCAGGATAAAGACTCTCCATATCTCCTTTTTGTAAATGAAGAAACAGGGAAGGAACAACAAATGAAAATTTCTGCGTGAAGTTTAATCCTTCTTAATCTTATAAAAGATGTTTTTAAAAATCAAATACTTTTTATTCTTCACTGCAATTTTATTTTTTGGATGCAACTCCAATCCCAATGCACCTTATAATGATACACCCACATCAGGCAGAGTAAATATTGCTGCCGATGAAACACTGCGTCCGTTAGCGGATGCGGAACTGGATACCTTTCATGGATTGTATCGTTATGCTTTTATCAATATTGGGTATAAGCACGAAACAGAATTGTTTAAGGATTTATTGAATGATTCAGTTAAAGTAATTATTGCTTCACGCAAATTAAAACCAGACGAACAGGATCATTTTAAATCCCGACAACTTGTTCCGGTTACTACAAAAGTTGCTGTTGATGCATTAGCATTTATTATTAACAGGGCGAATAACGATTCACTTTTAAAAATTTCGCAGCTTAGAGATTTACTTGCCGGAAAAATAAGTTCATGGAAGCAAATTAATCCATCATCACCATTAAGTGATATAACCTTTGTTTTTGATAACAAAGGTTCATCCACAGTTCGTTATTTGCACGATAGCTTAATGAACTCAGATACATTTCCTTCTTATTGCTTTGCTGTAAATACCAATAGAGAAGTATTGGAATATGTAGAGAAAAACAAAAATGCAATTGGTGTAATTGGCGTAAGCTGGATTGGTGATCATGACGATATGCAGGTTGTGGATTTCCTTTCGCGCATTAGGGTGATGGCATTATCCGGTAAAGAAAATCCAACTGATGATGATTTTTTTCAGCCTTACCAGGCTTACATTTCAACTAAAGAATATCCTCTTACCCGTGAAGTTTATATGATCAGCCGGGAAGGAAGAGCAGGACTTGGTACGGGCTTTGTTTCATTCGTTGCAGGAGATGCCGGACAACGCATCATTCGCTTGTCGGGATTACTTCCGGCAACAATGCCAGTGAGAATTATTAATACAAATTAATGAGTAAAAAGAAAATTGATATGAAAAAATACCTTGTTCTGTCAGCATTAATTTTTGTCGCCAGTGTTAGCAGCGCGCAATCATTAAAGGAAGCTCAGAAATTAAATGATAACGAGCAGTACGAAAGTGCCAATGTAATGTATAAGCAATTGGTGATGAAAGAGCCAAACAATGGCACCATCTGGTTTTATTACGGAGAAAATATGCTTGATGCAGATAACCAGGATTC
>JANLUX010000037.1:0-5921 GCA_031363705.1 Bacteroidota bacterium | reverse complement strand
TTTAATCCCAAGGGAGGAATTCTTTTGAGGATTAATCATACTAATGCAGTATACGGTTCCGCAAGTGTTGGTAATAAAGAACCCAGCCGTGCAGATTATGTTGACAATGTTATAAAACCGCAACCTGAAAGCATGGTTGATTATGAAACAGGTTATCGCTTTAACAGTAAAAAACTTTTAGCGGGAATTAATTTTTATTACATGGATTATAAAAATCAACTGGTTGTTACAGGTCAATTGAACGATGTTGGAAATCCGGTAAGAAGCAATGCGGGAAAAAGTTATCGTTACGGAACAGAGATTGAATTGAAATATAACCTGAACAGCAAATGGTCGGTGGAGGCAAATGCAACATTCAGCAAAAACAAAATAAAATATTTTACTGAATACATTGATGACTGGGATACTTATGGTCAACGTAATAACACTTATAAAAATGTGACAATTGCTTATTCTCCATCAATCATCAGTGCTATTGCGTTAAGCTGGAAGCCGGTTAACGGGTTACAATTACAATTGATTGAAAAATACGTTGGCAAACAATTTCTGGATAACACACAAAACGAATCACGCATTTTAAAATCTTATCAGACATTGGATGCAAGAATAAATTATACCGTACAAAATTTATTAACGCGTGAAATAAATTTTGGCTTGATGATTAACAATGTCCTGAATGAAATGTACAGTTCAAATGGTTATACCTATGCTCATTTTTCGGGAGACAAACTTTACGCTGATAATTATTTATATCCGCAGGCTGGAATTAATTTACTGGGGCAGATAACAGTGAAGTTTTAAATCAACTTTAAATCTGTCATGATTGATTTTTGCTATTGACTTGTCACTAAATATTTAGGTTAGAACTGGCAATTTCTTAAGCTTCACCGTTATCAATAAGAATTTGTAACACCAATTTTTCGCCAAGCCAAAATCCGGCTTTCATTTTAAGCTCAGATAAAATTGGTTTTAATTCATTTATTAATCCTCTTTCTTTAGCTAAAACCAGAACACCTGCTAAGCCTATAGTTTTTAAGTTTTCTTGTTTTGCAATTGTTGAACCTAATCGCTCTTCTATTAAAATGAGATCACAATTTATTTCCATTGCTAATGCTATGGCTTCTGCCTCTCCCGAGTCTATTTTTAACTTTAATAAAGCTAAAGTTTTTTTGTCAACAAGCTGTCTGGTAATAATCCAGTCAGCCTTTTCATAGGAAGAAATATCATATCCAATTAATTTCATCGCCTTAATTTCCTTATCAACCGCAGGTGGAATAATAACAGTTTTAAATAGCGATTGAAGGATTTGTAATTTGGAAATCAGAATAAGATTTGAAATAGGTGAGATGTCTGAAACAATAATCATTTCAGGTCTTTTATGGTCGCTTTATCATGCTGATAATCCTCTTCACTATAATGAACAGGAATATTCATTTCAGAAAGTTTCATTTGAAAAGAGGTCTGATGCATTTTTGCAAGTTCAGCTGCCTGACCCAGTGTTAATTTTTCTTCTCTGAAAAGAAAGATTGCAAGCTGCAATAAAAGATCCTTCTCGGAAAACCCAGCTTGTTTCATTAATTTATCCGAAATCTCGAGTACCATTTTAGCGAATAAGTTTATATACAAATATAATTCTTTTTATGCTCTTGAGATTATAGAAAAATATAAAAATTTATGGTTGTCGCTTTGAAGATGACTTAATCAGTTACGGTTCAAATATTCAAGTGTTGTCACTTGCAGATTTAGTGTTACCTGATTATTTTATCATTAATTGAATTTATTTCATTGGTGAGTTCAACAAATTGCTGCCAGGTTAATCGTTCAGCACGTAAATCCAGGTATGGCAAACTGTTTAATTGTTCAGCAGGAACCAGACTTCTCAGGGCATTCCGCAAAGTCTTCCTTCGTTGATTAAAAGCTTGCTTCACTACTTTCTTAAAATCTTTTTCATCGCAACCAATGGAAATATTTTTCTTGCGTACCAAACGTATCACCGCAGATTTTACTTTGGGTGGAGGATTAAATTTATCCGGATCCACTGTAAATAAGTATTCTAAATCATACCATGCTTGAAGAAGTACACTCAGAATTCCGTAGTCACGATTTCCTGGTTGAGAGGTCAATCGCACAGCTACTTCTTTCTGAAACATTCCTACAACAACAGGCACAAGGTTTTTATTTTCTAAAACTTTAAATAAAATCTGCGATGAAATATTGTAAGGAAAATTTCCAATGATAGCAACTGAATCCTTAAACTGATTTGCAATATCCATCTGTAAAAAATCTCCCTGCAGAATATTTTCTTTCAGCGAAGGAAAATGTTCTCTCAGATAGCCTATTGATTCAAAATCAATTTCTGAAACATAAGTTTTAAATTCTTTTTTCTCTAAAAGATATTTGGTAAGCACACCCATGCCTGGTCCGATTTCCAAAGCCTTTTTGCAGTCAGCAGGTAACTGCAGTGCTTCAACAATCTGCTTTGCAATCTGCTCATCATTTAAAAAATGCTGACCAAAATGTTTCTTGGCACGAACACGATCAGTAGTCATTCTTTTAAAATTGTGTTTGTTAATAGGGATACCAACAACGGGTGTGATGACAGGAAACCATAAAAGGAAATTATGTCAATTCCAACAAAGTCCTGAAAGCAACAAAACGATCTTTGTATCTGTTTGCATGATCAGCTTGCAAAGCTGCAGCATATTTATCGCGATACTCTTCATACTGCTGCATATTCTCACAGGTGTATTGAACTGAAAAACTTTGTCCGCCTGAATCCTCATCCGCTAATATTTTATAAATGTTATTCTTAGTAAATAATCCTGTTCGCATCACATCAGGTACATGCACATCTTTCATCCATTGCAGCCATTCGTCAGCAACTGCGTTATCAATATTTACTGTGACGTTATAAATAATCATTTTTCTTTTTTTTCGTCATTGCGAGGAACGAAGCAATCTATTCATAGGCTTGAGATTGCTTCGTTCCTCGCAATGACGACATTAATGTTAACTAATTCAACTTATCACCTCTCAGCTTCCTGTAACGTTTGCGAGCATCCACACCAAACAAACTTCCGGGGTATTTAGTTAGCAGGGTTTCGTATAATTCTTTTGCCTTGTCTTTATTATTGAGTTTGTTCTCATAAATATCTGCGAGTTGAAATAACGCATCATCAGCTAAAATATCCATTGAATATTTATCTATCACATCCTGTAAAAACGGAATGGCGGCTTCGAAGCGTCCTTGTTTTTTATAGATCTGTGCTTTCTTAAACCACACTTCATCCACTAAAGTATGATTGGGAAATAAAGTTAAAACCGAATCGAGTGTAATTAGCGCCAAAGAATCTTTATTCTGATAAGCCAGCAAATCAGCACGGGAATAAATTAAAAGCGCTCTGTAAGTTGTATCAGTATCCAAATTTGTATTATCAGTAATTAATAAAGCAAGCGATAATGCATCGTTTGAAATGAGTTGTGAAGTAGAAGCTTTTAAAACATTAAGCTGATCTTTTGCCCACTCAAACTCTCCAAGGTAATAGGACAATCTTGCATTACGGTATTTTGCTTCACGACCTAATGCATCATTTTTAAAATCCTTATCAACCTGTCCATATAATAAAGCTGCTTCCCACACATCTCCGGTAAAAACATCAATATCTGCCAGCTCTAATTTACAATCCGCTTTAAACTCCTGGCTGATGTTGGGCAAATCAATTGTTTGTTGCAACAGCGCAATCGCACTATCAGTTTGATGAATGTAAAATGCTTTGAGATGTGCATATCCACGAACGAGTGGAGCTGTATTGGCACTCTTTCCAAGTTCTGCAATTGTTGTTTGATAATCATGATCAAGCTTATTTAAATCTGCTTGTGTGTAAGTATTGGAAGTCGTGATTTTTAAATTCACCGCATTGATCAATTCCATTCTTGCTGTCACATAATTTTGAGTGCCCTTTCCCTTATCCACCACATATTGAAAACATTTTTCAGCTATGGCAAATTCCTGGTTGCTCAGGCATAATCTGCCCAGAGCCAATACACGCTCACCACTTCCGTTTACTCTTTTATCCAATGCTTTTGCCTGAATCAATGCTGAGTCAAAATCTTTTTCCTGTAAAAACAACCAATACAACAGTTCGCTGTATTCAGTTGTTTGTGTGCTTTTCTGAATCTTACGCAAAAGTGATGTGCGCAGTATATCTGATAAGGCGCCTGAAGGATCATTCCCTAATTTATTCTGTAAAATAGTTTGTACATTGGCAATGTATCCGGGGTTGTATTCAATCACATTCAGGTATTCATCAATCATCTCCTGACTCTTTCCTTGTTGTGCATAAACCTCAGCCAATTCAAAACTGAAGGGATAAGAACCTCGTAATGTTTTTCGCCCCTGCACATAAGTTTGCGCTGCTAAATCATACATCTGACGTTGCATAAAAGCATTGCCCAGCATATTCACCTGGTTAACATCAGGAGGTAAATTTTTAATGATTTCACCATATAATTTTTTTGCCTTATCATTATCGCCTTTCAACTCATACACATTGGCAAGATCAACTTTATAGGAGGGATCATTGGAAAATTTCTTGATTTGTTTCTTAATTAATTTTTCAGCTTTGTCATACTCCTTTAATGACAATAAGCATTTGAGATAACCCGGATAAGCTGCTAACGGATCATCATCATAAAATTTATCAAAATATACAATTGCTTTTTCGCATTCACCACTTGATGCATATTGAGTGGCTAAATCACGGTTGTTTTGATTTCGTTGTGCATTTGAGTTCGCTGAGAAACAAATAAGGATAAAGGCTAAGAAGCAAAGGTGCAAGACTCTGCAAACCTCCGAGGTTTTTAAAACCTCGGAGGTTTCTTCGGACATCTTTTGGTGTGAATATTTATTTTCTTTTTTCAATTGATGCAAATTAATTAATCATTTCAAAACCTGTGTACGGTAATAATGCTTTTGGTATTCGTATTCCTTCCGTTGTTTGATTGTTTTCAAGCAACGCTGCCACAATACGTGGTAACGCAAGTGCACTTCCGTTTAGTGTATGTGCAAGTTGTGGTTTGCCATTTGCTTCGCGGTAACGCAGTTTTAAACGGTTTGCCTGGAAAGTTTCGAAGTTAGAGACAGAGCTTACTTCAAGCCAGCGTTGTTGTGCTGCTGAATAAACTTCCATGTCATAAGTAAGTGCAGAAGCAAAACTCATATCACCACCGCAAAGTTTAAGAATTCGAAAAGGCAATTCCAGTTCTTTCAATAAACCTGCCACGTACTCTTTCATCTCTTCCAGAGTCTGGTAACTTTTTTCAGGATGTTGTATCTGTACAATTTCTACTTTGTCAAACTGATGTAAACGATTCAATCCTCTTACATGTGCACCATACGAACCAGCTTCTCTGCGAAAGCATGGAGTATAAGCAGTGTATTTTATCGGAAGTTCTTCTGCTTTTACGATGGTATCGCGAAAGAGATTTGTTACGGGAACTTCAGCTGTTGGAATCAGATACAAATTATCAATACCAACATGATACATCTGTCCTTCCTTATCAGGCAACTGACCGGTTCCGAAACCTGATGCTTCGTTTATCAATATCGGAGGTTGCACTTCATAATAGCCAGCCTTATCAGCACGATCAAGAAAAAAATTAATGAGCGCCCTTTGCAGCTTTGCTCCTTTGCCTTTGTAAACAGGAAATCCTGCTCCTGTAATTTTATTTCCTAATTCAAAATCTATGATCTGGTATTTTGTTGCAAGCTCCCAGTGCGGTAATGAACCTTCGGGCATTTGAGGTAAAGATTGCTGGTGCTGATAAACTACTTCATTCTCTTCAGGCGTTTTTCCTTTCGGTACAATTAAAGAGGGAGCATTGGGTACACGAACCAATAAATCTTCAATTTCTTTTTCTAA
>JANLUX010000030.1:0-11264 GCA_031363705.1 Bacteroidota bacterium | reverse complement strand
AACTGTTCGACCTGAATTCATAGTGCAGATTTTTCTGCCAAATTCAAATCGAAAAATTAAAGAAAGCTAATTATTCCCTCTCAAACTGTTAATTTTACTGCTCCACAGTTGGACAGTCATGAAAAATTATAATTGTTAATTTTCTTTGAAATTGTTAAAAACTTAGGCGTCTAAATAAAAATTAGATTTCAGTTCACAAGAACAAATTCTTCACCAATTCCTAAATAATCAAACTAAATCCCTTATTATCCATTTATTAAGTATATCTTTACGCAATAAATTAAATTTAAAAAATAAGTAATGCAAAAAGGTAAAGTAAAATTTTTTAATGATTCCAAAGGATTTGGTTTCATTTGCGATGACAAAACAGGAGAAGATGTTTTCGTTCATTCATCAGGGTTGTCTGACAACATTAATGAAGGCGATGCAGTAATGTTTGAAGTTACGCAGGGTAAAAAAGGTTTAAATGCAGTAAACGTAAAGCGTGTAGCATAAATAGTCTGTTATTCTAAAAAGAAAAAACCAGTCCATTACGGGCTGGTTTTTTTTATTTCAATCAGTGTGTATTAAGAAAATTAAAAGGCGGTTGTATTTCTATTCTTTAAAAATTCTTCAACTTTTTCGGGTGTGTTGCCAACACGTGAAACAGCGTTTTCAATTTCTGCACTGGTTACATTCAGTTTTTCTTTAAGGAAATTCAGTTTCCATTCCTGCCCTGTTGCTCCGCTGGTATTTGTATTATCGGGTTTACTTTCTTTTTCATCTGTCATAAGTTCAAATTAATTTATATTGTGAGTACTTTGTAATGATTAGTTAAAAAATTTTGCATTCACTAAAGCGTCTTCCATCTCTTTTTTCAAGGGGGCGTTACTGCTTCGTGTAAACTCAGTGCTGTCACCGGTTTTACCGCGGTGAAACATTTTCACTGTTATATCCACATTGTTCGACCAGAATTCATAGTGATAAGATTTTTCGCGAAGAACAACTGCACCGCTTGCTACTAACTTTCTATCCATTTTAATAAATTAATAATTAAGAGTAAATCCACAGGAAAAATTAAAGAAGAAAAATATTTTATTTATGTATTAATACAATTCGCGCTTAAAATGAAAACCATAATTTTTTTGCGACCGGGTTGCAGTGTAACAAACTCTTAAGTCAGCAAAGTTGTCCATTAGTTCCTGCTCTTCAAGTCCTGAAAGCTGAACCGCAATACGCGAGTAAAATGATTTTGGTTGAGCAGTTGCAATGGGTTCATCAGCTACTTTTTCAATCAACACTTGTTCAGCAGGATTTATTCCGGGTTTGATAAGATTGCAAATGCGTGAGGTGTTTGCATTAATCCTGTGTAAATATGCTTTGCCATTTAATGATACTTGTTCTGAAACTTCTATATGAAATGATGGAAGCGGACGAATCATTGATTTAATTTTTTTTAAAGTGTGATAATAAATAGCATTGATTAAAAATTGATTGCTAACATTTTCCCAACTGTTTCATAAAACGAAAATGCGAAGCAATGGCAGATGACATGGTGCTGTAATGAATGTAACGAACCTGGAATTTATCGCAACATTCTTTCACTATTTTGCTGATGGCAGGATAGTGGACATGGCTGATACGTGGAAAGAGATGATGCTCCACCTGGAAATTTAATCCACCCACAAACCATGAAAGCACTTTGTTATTGGTAGCAAAATTTGCAGTGGTCTGCAATTGGTGCACAGCCCATTCATCATTAATTTTCAAGGTTACATTATTGCCATCAGTAAAATGAGTGTCTTCCACCACATGTGCCAGCTGAAATACCATTGCTATGGTTAATCCTTCCACAAAATGTAACACAGCAAATCCCAGCAGAAATGGTAAAAATCCAACAGCATAAATGGGTATTGCGATATAGAAAACAGCATAAAGAAATTTACTCACCCAGAAAATAACATGCTCTTTGGTTTCCATCTTATTAATAGGTGTTGTACAAATTTTACGATTGATATATTTCATAAAATCAGTAACAAACATCCAGAGCAAACTTGTTAATCCGTAAAGCGGCAGGCAATATAAATATTGATACTTGTGAATTTTCAAAAACTTTTGTGAAGGGCAATGTCTGAGTATCGGCATCTTGGCAATATCATCATCCACACCATCCACATTGGTGTAAGTATGATGAATGATATTGTGTTTTTGTTTCCATATAAAAGCATTGATCCCAAGACAATTTGCCGTTAAGCCCATTAAATTGTTAACCCATTTTCTGCGTGAGTAACTTCCGTGATTCGCATCGTGCATAACATTGAAACCGATACTTGCGAAAGTGAATCCTAAAAGTCCGCAGAGTGATAACGCCAATGCAGGATGCATGTGAACTGTAAGCAGAAGTAAATAGAGTGCAACCGCTGCGGTAATTAAAATAATTGATTTGAGATACAACTTGAAGTTGCCTGTTTTGCGAACGCCTTTGTTTTTAAAATATTCTTCGACTTTTGAGTTGATGGCAGAAAAAAATAAATTTTTTTGATTGTTGAATGTGATTTTTGACATTTGATGCTATTAGTACTAATTTTTTAGAAAAGTAGTCAGATTGTTATAATCTTAATATAGTGTAAAGATACACCTAATAAGGTTACAAAAAGTTTTGATAATCATTGATTAAAGTTTGAATTCTTCAATCAATTCAATATCAATAAATATTTTATTGATTGATCCTGGGCAAAAAAATGATTGCTCCGATTATCACAGATGTAAGAGCAGCCACCAACACAGCTGCAGCTGCCATGTCTTTTGTTTTTCTTGCTAATTCATTTTCATCAGGCGAAACAAGATCTGTTAAAGTTTCAATAGCAGTATTAAAAATTTCAGCACTGATAACCAGTCCGCAGCAAAGCAACAACACACAAAACTGAGTTGTGCTCACCTGCAGGTAAACAGCAGCTGCCATCACAATTACTGCAAAAACACAATGAAAGCGCAGATTAAATTCACTGGTAAATGCTGTTACCCATCCTCTAAAGGCATAAGGAAAACTTTTAAAAAAATTTTTCATCGTGTTAATTTATTGATTAAAAAATTCAGGATCTTTTTTCTTTACCAGTTTTAAATCCTGCAACATGCTCGATTTAACATTGATCTGGAAACTATAATTTGCCTGTGCACCAATGGGCGTCCAGTTAAGATGCATTTCCCAGCAATGAAGATCACGATAAAAACCAAGTGTAGTATAGCTCCATTGTTTTTGTGTGAAATCATAACCGGAGTAAAATGTGATTTTCCATTTTGGTGTCAGCAATAAATCTCCATTAAAGCTAACTGTTTGTATGGTTGCATCAGGTGCAAATGCACCATTGGAATGTGTGATGTTATAACCAATTGCGAGATTGTATGGAATATTAAAATCAACATAGGCATCAGGATCACGGTTGATTTGATTTAATTCCTGTGGAGTTGCTTTTTCACTTTTATAATCTGTTTTTTTGCTGCGAAGGCTACAGCTTAACGACAATCCGCTATTAACCACACGAGCCAGCTTTTTATTCTGATTAATATAATAGGTATTTATTCTTTGGTGATTTTCATTGGTAACATAGGGATCAAAAGTCATGTTACCGGTGATGCTTATTTTTTCAAATAAAGTGGTTCTCCCTGAAAGACTAATGTATGATAGCGGAAGACTGTCAGCAGCAAGATTATAAGCTGTGCTCAAAGCAAGACTTTCGAGCAACTTTATTTTTTTCACGTTCACAGCAGTATCAGTTACTTGTCTCACTTTCATCTCTAAATTATTATCTAAACTAAATGCAAGCAAACTGCTTTTGCCACCACCGGGAGCTCCAAACACGGTTCCTTCAAAAGGTGAATAACGGATGATAGCACCGGCAGAGTCGCTCCTTACATCTTTATAATATTTAAACTTATCACTGCTGAAATCCGGTCGCCAGCTATATCCAAAGGTAGGAGTGAGGACATGTCTGATGGCAGCAATCTTTCCTTTATTAAATTGAAGTTGTCCGTAGATGCGCGTATTCATACTGATGTTTGCATTGTATTCATGCGCTGCTCTAAAACTTTTTATTGTATCCACCACAATCGTATCTGTGGTTGCATCAAATCTTTTTTCAAAAGTTTTAAAATACCATTTCTCCACATAAGTAATGGATGGGCTCACTGTAAGATACTTTAATGCAGTGAAAGAAGTATTAACAGGAATTGAATGTTGAATTCCATTTCTGAATTGGTCAAGTGATTCTTTTTTAAACAAGAGTGTATCTTTTGTAGTGATGGTATTCACAAAAGAGCTCGTGCTGCTTACGCCAATTTTTTCATACCACCTGGATGCACCCGTTGCATGTTTGCGTGCAAATGGTGTGATACGGCTTACATTAAAAGTTGCTGAGGGAAGATTCAGTGTGATATCACGTGTTGCAGTGTTTTGATTATGACTTAAGCTTGCGCTGAATGAATATGGTTTGTTGGGAAAACTTTTGCTGTAGGAAATGGAAGATTGAAAAGTATTGGTAAGATAATTTGCAGCACTTGAAATGGTGTTCTGATAAAAAGTACTGCTTCCTGCATTAACGCTTGCGCTGAAATTTGTATTAGGTGTTGCTTTAGGATTCACACTGTGATTCCAGCGAATGAAAAAATCTTTTCGAACCTGGTAATCAGGTAATTCTTTCTGGCTGTTTTTTGTTTCAGCATAACTTAGTGCCAATCCTCCATTGAAACGGTAACGCCATGCATAGTTTGACAGCAGATTTGCTTTCCAGCTGCCAAGCGAATAAATATCTCCTGTGAGTGCTGCATCCAGATGATCACCTATTCCAAAATAATAGCCTCCATTCTGCAGAAAGAAACCAAGGTTAGATTCACCATAAGCCGGAAAAAGAATACCTGATGAGCGTCCTTTTTTGTTGGGAAAAAATCCAAACGGAATCATAATAGGAGTGGGCACATCACTGATCACCAAATCCGCAGGACCAGTCACAATTTTATTGTTTGGAATTACTTTAATTTTTTTCGCAGCTATATAATAGTGCGGTTGTTCTGCATCACAGGTAGTATAATATCCATGCTTGATAAAAGTGGAATTATCAGGTAGTTTCTTCACTGTTTCACCATGCACAAAGCTTTCTCCTTCCTGTGTACTTATTTCGCTGATCTTTCCTTTCTTGGTTTGAAAATTATAAGTGATGGTTTCAGCTTTAAATTCTTCACTGCCTTGTTTAAACACTGGTTTTCCTTTTATTGTATCAGTGCTGTCCTTTACGCCTTTTGCGAAAAGCGTTTTTAGTTCGTTATTTATTTCCACATAGTTTGCTGTGAGATGAATATCCTCATACTCAATAACACCGTTCCCGTAAAGGAAAATTTTCTGACCTGGAATATCATATACAATGGAATCATCAGCGGAGTATTTTACTTTAGATTTTAAATCATCACCAAATTGCAATGAGTCAACCACTACGGAGTCATTATTTGTAGATAAAGTGTCAGGTTGGATGGATAATGTATCAGTTGATTGAGCTTTTATTAAAGGACTCCAACACAAAAAGAATATTATCAATACTGAAAAAAAATTTCCTCCGTTATTGTCATTCAGGAGGAAACTTGTTAAATATTTGTTGGAAAGTTGAGCCTGATTTGAAGATCGTTTAGAAGAGAAAAGTCCTCTTGACTTCCTGTAAACACTGTCTGTTGCCTGATTCCTATGTTTCAAACATGACAAGTTTCCTCCTGAATGACAGTCATCATAACAAAATATTCGCAAACAATTCACCGTTGAAAAAAAAACGGAATGAACTGATTTGTGATGATACATATGAAAACCGGAAGCTTAATTTTGAAGTCGCTAAACTACAAAACAACGTGAATAGGATATTGTATCTTGTGTTGACCACCCTGTTGCTAATCAGCACTTCATTTGTGCAGGTTCAACGCGGACAGGGTTATCATATCCGCACCGTTGTAATTGATGCCGGTCATGGTGGTCATGATTCGGGGTGCCTGGGTTCATCATCAAAAGAAAAAAATATTGCATTAGCAGTAGCACTTAAGTTAGGAAGTTTGATTGAAGAAAAATTTCCAGATGTGAAAGTGATTTACACACGTAAAACCGATGTGTTCATTCCATTGCATGAACGTGCTGACATCGCCAATAAAAACAAAGCTGATTTATTTATCTGCATCCATTGCAACTCAGGAGGTAAAGCCGCTTATGGTGTGGAAACTTATGTGATGGGTTTGCATAAATCAGAAGACAATTTAAATGTAGCTAAGCGTGAAAACTCTGCCATTCTTTTAGAGGAAGATTATAAAAAGCAATATGAGGGTTTTGATCCGAATTCGCCCGAAGCAAATATTATTTTCAGTCTTTATCAAAACCAATTCATGAACCATAGCCTTTCTTTTGCATCCCGGGTACAAAACCAGGTAGAGGAATTTGCAGGCCGTTATAACCGGGGAGTAAAACAGGCTGGATTTTTAGTGTTGTACAGAACTGCAATGCCTTCGGTGCTGATTGAAGCAGGTTTTCTCACCAATGAACAGGAAGAAAAATATTTGCTCACCGATAAAGGACAGTCTACAATTGCTAATTGCATCTTCCGTGCATTCAAAGAATATAAACTTGACATGGACGACAGCGATGATGGTGAACCTGCTTCATCAAAAATGGATAACCCGAAATCAGGTGCTGAAACAAAAACCATTACTGATAAGGCAAAAACTCCGGCAGTTGAAAATATTATTATTGATACTACACTTAACAAGGAAAAAATAATTGAGCCTATTGATTCAACTCCTGTGGTAGAAGTAAAACCTAAACCATCTGTTGAATACACCACACAGAAGGCGCAGGAAAACAAAGCAATGGTTGATGCTGTTCATGAAAAAAATAATGCACCAGCGCAAACAAAACTTCCTGTAAAAAAACCGGTGAAAGACAATTCAAAAAATAAGGTTAAGAGCACAGTGTATTTCACAGTACAGATAGCAGCTTCCACTGATGCAGCTAAAGATTTGCCAAAATACATGCATATAGAAGATGTGCATTCAATAAAAGGCGCTGATGGATTTGTAAGATTTATTGTAGGGAATTTCAGCTCTATTGAAGACGCACGTAAACGAATGATAAAGCTAAAAGCTGACGGATACAAAGATGCTTTCCTCACTGCCTACAATGGCGATCAGCGCATAACAGTTACTGAAGCGGTAGAATTATTGAAATGATTTACTTTAGCACGCAGCAAATCTGCTTTGAAAAAATAAAACAGCTGTGAAATTTAGCAATGAAGCCAAAGTTGGCATTTTAGTAACCGCTGCTTTAGCTGCCCTTTTGTGGGGCTTGAATTATTTAAAAGGAAAAGATTTTTTTTCATCCAACCGAACTTATTATGCTGTGTATGATGATGTAGGAGGTTTGGTAAAATCAAACGCAGTAATTATGAATGGGTTCAGGATTGGAATTGTGGACAAGATTGAATTTAAACCCGACCATTCAGGAAAACTGATAGTGAAAATGCTGATTGACAAAAAAACATTTATCTCCAATGATGCAGTGGCGGTAATTTTCAGTTCTGATATTTTAGGGCAGAAAGCCATGCGGATTGATTTGGGTATGCAGAAGGAACCGGCAGATGATGGTGATACCTTACAATCATTATTACAAACAAGCTTAACAGAAAGACTGGGAAACCAGGTGGGTCCGTTAAAGGATAAAACCGAAGCATTAATTGTAAGTATTGACACAGTGGTAACAATGTTGCACGATCTTTTTGATCCGAAGACAAAAGAGAATCTGCGTGGTGCAATTGCAAACCTGAATCATTCGCTTACCTCTTTAGATAACTCTATCAGTAATGACAAGGGCAAGCTGAACATTATGCTGAGCAATCTGGAATCCATTACAACAAATATTAAAAACAACAATAAACAGATTAATACTATTTTAAATAATCTCTCACAGGTGAGTGATTCATTGGCACGTGCAAATTTTACATCTGCAATTAATAATGCTGATCGTGTGCTTGCCCAGGCTGCTGATGTATTTACTAAGATAAATAAAGGAGAAGGTTCACTTGGTCAGATGGTGAATGACAGAAAGCTGTATGATAATCTTGATTCAACAGCAAAGAACCTGGATGAGTTAATAAAAGATCTGAAAGCAAATCCCAAACGATATTTACATTTTTCTGTGTTTGGCAAAAACGCAAAATAAATTGAAAGAGCAAAAACAAAAACCTGAATTTAATAAGAGAATTTTTTGGGATGTGGATTTTGAAAAACTTGATTACAATTCAAAATCAGCTTTTATAATTGAGCGCGTTTTTGAACGTGGAGATGTAGATGACATCAGGCAGTGCAGAAGATATTACGGAGATAAAAAAATTACGGAAGTCTTATTAAATACAAAATATTTACCCGAGAGAAGACTGTATTTGGCAAGCGCAGTAATTGAACGATCAATTGAAGAATTCCGATGCTATACACTTCGACTATTGAACCCCGGGCTTTTTCCATATTAAATTTGTCACATGATTTCCAACATCATCTTCATTCTGATCCTTGCAACGGGAACTTATTTTTTCTCAAAAAAAATCAGTGAGATCAGACGTAATATTCTACTTGGCAGAGATGAAAAAAGAAATGATCGTCCTGCTGAAAGATGGAAGCTGATGGCACTGGTTGCTATTGGTCAGTCGAAAATGGTGAAACGTCCCATAGCAGGTTTTTTTCACATTGTGATTTATGTTGGTTTCATCATCATCAATATTGAAGTGCTTGAAATAATTATTGATGGAATTTTTGGTACCCATCGCATCCTGTCTTTTCTTGGTGGCTTTTATGATTTCCTGATTGGAAGTTTTGAATGGCTCGCAATTGGTGTGTTGCTTGCCTGCGTTATATTTCTGATAAGAAGAAATATTTTAAAGCTGAAAAGATTCTGGATGCGTGAGATGACTGCATGGCCACGCACTGATGCAAATCTTATTCTTATTACTGAAATTTTATTGATGAGTGCGTTTCTTACTTTGAATGCAACTGATTATTTATTGCAGACAAGAGGAGTGGAGCATTATATTAAAGCAGGTGCATATCCAATCAGTAGTTTAATGAGCGGATGGTACACACACATGAGCACATCATCATTGATTTTTATTGAACGTTTTGCATGGTGGTTTCATATAATCGGCATACTTGCTTTCATGAATTATCTTCCCTTCTCCAAGCACTTTCATATTTTACTTTCATTTCCAAATGTATGGTACAGTAAGCTTGAACCAAAAGGTGAGTTTACCAATATGCAGAGTGTAACCAATGAAGTAAAGCTGATGCTCGATCCATCTGCGGTTGTAACTACTGTGGATGTTAGTACTGCGCCACCACAACGATTCGGTGCACGTGATGTGCGGGATCTGACATGGAAACAACTGATGGATGCATACAGTTGTACTGAGTGTGGAAGATGTACATCAGCTTGTCCTGCAAACATCACAGGTAAATTATTATCGCCACGCAAAATCATGATGGATACGCGTGATCGTTTGGAAGAAGTGGGCAGAAATATTAACAAACACGGAAAAGATCACGATGATGGAAAAGCATTGTTAAACGATTATATTTTACCTGAAGAAATATGGGCATGCACAACGTGCAACGCATGTGTGGAAGCTTGTCCTGTAAATATTGATCCGTTAAGCATCATTGTTGACATGCGCAGATATTTAGTAATGGAACAAAGCACAGCTCCTGCAGAATTAAATGGAATGTTTACCAAGATTGAAAATAACGGAGCACCATGGCAATTCTCTCCGGCTGATCGGTTGAATTGGAAGGAAAATGATTGAAAATTGAAGGTTTAAGATTGAAGACTGAAATCCTACCATGAATAGAAACGAATTAATAGCAAGGACAAAAAAGTTTGCACATAACTGTGTGAAGCTTGCAGCATCTTTACCTTCAACATCCATCGGCAACCATGTGCGAAACCAATTAAACAGATGTTCAACTTCAGTTGCCGCCAATTATCGAGCAACATGTTTAGCTCAAAGTAAAGCAGCTTTTATTGCAAAAATTAGTATTGTATTAGAAGAGTGTGATGAATCTTTTTTCTGGTTAGAATTTATAAAAGATGAAAAACTATCGGTTTTCCCCTTAGATGAATTACTTAAGGAATCAGAAGAATTAACAAAAATTTTTGGACGTTCAAGGCTAACAGCCATTGGGAAAAAAGAAATTACTCAAATAGATTCTTCAATCTTCAATCTTAAATCTTCAATATAAAATGAAAATTGAAACAATGGCAGATTATTCAGCTCGTGGTGAAACTCCTGAGTTGCTTTTTTGGGTAGGATGTGCAGGTTCGTTTGATCAACGTGCACAAAAAATTACCAAAGCCATTGCAAAAATCTTAACGCATGTAGGAATTCGCTTTGCTGTTTTAGGTACTGAAGAAAGCTGCACCGGTGATCCTGCAAAAAGAGCAGGTAATGAGTTTTTATTTCAGATGCAGGCGATGAATAACATCACTGTGCTGAATGGTTACCAAGTAAAAAAAATTGTTTGCGGTTGTCCTCATTGTTTCAATACTATCAAAAATGAATATCCTGAATTGGGTGGGAACTATGAAGTGATGCATCACTCACAATTATTACAACAGTTGATTGATGAAGGAAAACTAAAAGTGGAAGGCGGAGTTTTTAAAGGAAAGAAAATTACTTTTCATGATCCCTGTTATCTTGGAAGAGGAAATGATGTGTATGAAGCACCAAGAAGCGTGATTGAAAAATTGGATGTTGAATTAGCTGAGATGAAACGCAGCCGTTCTAACGGTTTATGCTGTGGTGCAGGTGGCGCTCAAATGTTTAAAGAACCTGAACCCGGAAAAAAAGATATCAATATAGAGCGTACAGAAGAAGCATTAGCTCTAAATCCATCTACTATAGCAGTTGGTTGTCCGTTTTGTATGACAATGATGACAGATGGAGTAAAGAATTTTAATAAAGAAGATTCAGTTAAAGTAAAAGACATTGCTGAATTGATAGCTGAAGCAATGGATTTGTAAAGATTTTTTTTCAGAGATAGATTATACCTAATTTAACAGAATTTACCGAAGCATGATTTCTATTTACTTTAAATTTTAATCAATAAACAGAATCTTCATTTATATGCAGATTAAATAGTTCTTCTATTCCATTTAATAATGTTAATCTCGGTGAAATCCATTTAAGAACGAATTATCTAAGAGATGAGAAAAAAAATAAGAT